>PHBN01000207.1:0-7402 GCA_002840635.1 Deltaproteobacteria bacterium HGW-Deltaproteobacteria-1 | reverse complement strand
AATTCCTCCTTCATTTGTTTACGCGGGGAATTTCTTTCCCTGCGGACTGTATTAACCCGTCCGCCCACGGGCAGCAGTCCTTTAATCTATTTTGAAAAATAGTTCAATCAAAACGAATTATTCATCAATATAAATTTCCGTTGCACTTAAAACCAAACAACGTTATTTATCTAAAATTAAATGGTTGCATCGATAATATCCCATTAGGGAATAACGTTTCAACCCATGGAGGACTAAAAGAAAGGAGTGTTTATGAATCAGCCGGAATTAACCCGTCAGGCCTTGAGTATTTTACGCTCACCGGAGAATTTTCAGTGGTACGTCATACCGCTGCTCGCGCTGGTCGTTTATGTTTACACAAATGAAATCAGCAAAAAGAACTGGAAGGGTATTGCCGCGGGGCTTTCACTGTACCTCGTGCACTGGTTTTATGAAATCCTGAATGCGCTGATCCAGTATGGTAGCGGTCATGCACTCTGGACGGTGCCCGCGGGCACCGCCTTCCTGCTGCTGGTCGGTGTGGGAATTGAATTGAGCCTGATGTTTTCTGTCGCGGGTCTCGTTATGAGCAAAGTGCTGCCTGAGGATCCCGGAACGAAAATCATGGGGATCAACAACCGCATTTTCTTTGCCGTAGTCAATGCGGCACTGTTTTCATTCATAGAGATTTTCCTGGCAAAGACGCCCGCGTTCCACTGGGTTTATTCCTGGTGGGGAGCATTCCCGGTTTTCGTGACAGTTTATATTCCTTTCTTTGTCGTGTCATTCCTTTGCTATGACTGGAAACCAAAAATTCAGGTCATGGTGATAAGTTCGCTCTTCATTGTGGATGCCTTGATGATGGTCATTTTTGCGGGCATCTTAAAATGGATATAGAAACAGGATATTAGAAAACTCCGGAATACACTGAAGTAAGAATAAAGAAGATTTTTCAATTGCCATACAGGGGCTGAAAAGCGGTCACTGAGATCTTCAAAGGGGCGTCATTCATTGACTGATTTTCAAAAGTGTGCGATGGGTTTTTTTAGGAGGGTTTATGACGGTTAAATATTGTAGGATTGCCCTGGTGATTTTTCTGTGTCTGGCAATGCTATCGCTTCCAGCATCTGCGGCAATTTCAAAATCGCGGACGAAAGCGGGCGCTCATCGAAAATCTGTCGCTGCGAAAGCCTTCCGGGCTTCCTGTGAACCTGTATTGTATTCTGCATCTGCTCTGGTGAAAGATCAAAGCACCGGCAGACTCCTGATTCAAAAACGCGCGACGGCGATCGTACCCATTGCATCCATTACAAAACTGATGACCGCCATGGTTGTTCTTGATCAGGACGAGAATCTTGAGGGAACCCTCGTGATTCAAAAGGCGGATGTGGACATGATTCGACACAGCCACTCACGGTTGCCGGTAGGGACAAGCCTCACACGCAGGGAAGCCATGCTGCTTGCCCTGATGTCTTCCGAGAATCGTTCCGCTCACGCGCTGGGCAGAACATATCCGGGTGGAACCAGGGCCTGTGTTGCCGCCATGAATGCCAAAGCCAGGGCGCTGGGACTTTCCGCCACCCACTTCGAAGATACAACGGGACTTGCCAACGGCAATGTCTCTTCAGCCCGTGACCTTGTGGAATTGGTGGAGGCCGCTTATCAATACGGCCTTATCCGGGAATTTACCACCTGCAGGGAAACCACAGTCTACGCAGGTCAGCGGATTCTGGAATACCGCAATTCCAACCAACTCATTAAAAATCCCGACTGGGACATCGGTCTGTCCAAAACAGGCTATACAGATGATGCCGGACGCTGTCTGGTCATGCAGGTTCATGTGGCAAATCGACCGTTGCTCATTGTACTGCTGGATTCCCAGGGAAGACTGACGCGTGTAGGGGATGCCAACCGGATAAAAAAATGGCTGGAAAAACCTTCTCAGGCAGCCCAGGTACGAAAAGGGTAACCGTTAGCAGAAAGGGCTGTTGTCCAAAAACCCTTTTTGCCTGCCTGAAAGCGTTTTGAATAAATCTCAGGCTTGTGAAAGGTAATGACAAAACTCGCCTTCGGCTCAAACATTTGTCATTACAGATCTTTCTCTTCGCCTTGACCGGAAGCGCGCAGCATTTGCGAAGCGCAATAATTGATACATTCCTTGCCGGGAAGGCCGGGGGCCTTCAGTTATGAAGCAAAACGCTTTCAATGGCTGCTCAAAGGATATTATTTGGACAATAGCCCGAGAAGATTTGGCCACTGCAGGTAGAAAACATACATTCTTTTGTTTTTTCAGTTATTTCACGATCTTTGTTGACTCCCGGTCTTGAATTTGCTAGATAAACATGGATTTGGAGATTCAGAAATCCATGATGGATATTTTAAATGATTGATCTGCATACTCATTCGATTTTCAGCGATGGCGAACTCATACCATCCGAGCTGGCCCAGCGGGCCCGTGCCGCAGGCTACAGGACAATCGCCATCACGGACCATGCAGATTATTCCAATATCGATTTTATCATTCCAAGAATGGTCAGGGTGTGTGAAAAAATTTCCGCGAGGGGCAATATTCACGTATTACCCGGACTGGAACTGACTCATGTTGATCCTGCCGATATTGCCCCGCTTGTATCTGAAGCAAGGAAACTTGGGGCGCAAATCGTGATCGTACACGGGGAAACCCTGACGGAACCCGTGCCGCCCGGCACCAATCTGGCGGCCATTAAGGCTGGCTGCGACATACTGGCCCATCCGGGCCTGATTACTGAAGAAGAAGGCTGTCTTGCTGCAAATCAAGGCGTATTTCTTGAAATTACCACCCGCAGGGGCCACAGCCTTAGCAATGGGCATGTTGCCTCCGTGGCCAGAAAAAGCAGCGCGCGACTGGTGCTCAATAATGATGCTCATACGCCGGGAGATTTTGTCGGTCATCAAATGGCGACGAATATCGCAAGGGGCGCAGGGATGTCCGAAGAAGAAATTTCGGCCATGTTCAAAAATTCTCAAAATCTTATACAGAGGACCCGTGCGTGAAAAGTCGTTTCAGTTCAGGTCCTTTGAATATCTGCCTGCTGACGTATCGGGGGAATCCGACGTGTGGTGGTCAGCGATGTGATTTCCGGTCCTCCCTATCCCCATCTGGATGAAAATGTCCGCCTGATTAAAATGCCCAATCTCGATCTTTATCATCCGGATCATCTTTTTCGTCCTGGAAAAATAAGCGATCTCGCAACCCCGCTGAACATGTACGAGTTTCTCAATGTCTGCACGGGCAGTTTCCCGGAGCCGTTCACATTTGGCGAACGCGTTTATTCATACCTGAAAAAGCACAGCAAGGATTACGACATTGTTCATGATAATCAGTGCCTTTCTTATGGAATCGGAAGACTTGCGCAAAAGGTTATGCCAACCCTCCCCACGATCCACCATCCCATCACGGTGGACAGGCAGGAGGATTACAAGGTGGCCAAAACGATTCGTCAGAAATTCCGTGTATACCGCTGGTACTCATTTATCAATATGCAGCTGAAGGTGGCACGGAAATTTTCTCATATTATAACGGTGTCGGAATTTACCAAAAAAGACATCGCCAAGGAGTTTTCGCTGGATGAAAACAGATTCCGAGTCGTGCACAACGGTATCAACAATGAATTTTTTTACCCCAAACAAAACGGCCCGAGACCCGAGAATTCGCTGATCGTGACCAACAGCGCGGACACGCCGTTAAAGGGTCTCAATTTTCTTCTGGAGGCCGTGGCGGAGATTCGGAAAAAGCAGCCGGTTAAGCTGACCGTTATCGGTCAACCCAAAAAAGACGGCATCATTGAAAATCTGGTGGCCAAACTGGGAGTATCCGACGTCGTGCGTTTTACCGGACGTATTGACAATGAGGAATTTGCCGATTATTATGCCAAATCGACGATCGCCGTCGTCCCGTCACTTTATGAAGGATTCGGCATTCCCGCAGCTGAAGCGATGGCCTGCGGTGTGCCGCTGATTTCCACCTCCGGAGGCGCTCTGCCCGAGGTTGTGGGCGATGCGGGTATTATCGTTCCCCCTGCTGATGCGAAGGCGCTTGTCAAGGCGATTGAGCGTTTACTTCAGTCGCCGGAAGAACGAAAGAAATACGCGCAGGCGGGGCTTGCCCGCGTCAACTCGGTTTTCAGCTGGAAAAAAGCCGCCCAGGAAGTGGCAGAAGTTTATCGCGAGGCAATTCATGGTTACCGTCGATCTTCATGAACTGAGACTAAAGCCTGGGGCTATGGTACTGGATGCCGGATGCGGCAGCGGCAGGCATTTACGTGCCTTGGCCAAACTGCCCGGTTTGAAAATATTCGGAATCGACAGGAACCCATCCGATGTGGAGAACGCCATCAAGGCCGTCAAAGAAATGCCGGATGCCGCTTCCGATGATTTTTCCGTAACATGTGCCGACGTAACGCGGCTGCCTTTTGCCGATGAGTTCTTCGACTGTGTTATTTGTTCGGAAGTTCTGGAGCACATTCCTGAGCACAATGCCGCGTTAAAGGAATTGGCATCTGCTGGCTGATTTCTTCCGCGTATTCCAGCGATGAAGGCGGACACATCCGCATTTATAAAAAGAAAAAGCTGCAGAAAATGCTTGCCGGCCACGGGATGCAATGCTGGAAGATTAACTACAAACACGCCCTGCACGCGCCATACTGGTGGCTGAAATGCATGGTCGGCATTAAAAATGAAGAACATGTGTTAGTGAAGCTCTATCACAAATTTCTGGTCTGGGATATGTTTTGCAAGCCAAAAGGGGTGCGGTTTCTTGAGGAAACGCTGAATCCGCTGATCGGCAAAAGCATCGTGTTTTATCTGAAAAAAGGGTGAGATTATGAAATTGAGTGTATCGTTAAGTGAAGCAATAAAACCTGTTGAGCTGGAGAAAGTCGCCGATTTTATCGTCACCCTGCAAAAAGAAAATGGCGAGATTCCGTGGTCGCAAGGCGGTAAGACGGATCCCTGGGATCATATCGAGAGCGCCATGGGTTTGAGCACCGCCGGATATTTCAGCCAGGCCGAACGTGCTTATCAGTGGCTAATCAAAACTCAGTTGCCCGACGGCAGCTGGTGGTCCGATTCCAAAGACGGAGTGATCATCAATGCGACAAAAGAAACCAACTTTGCCGCCTATATCGCCGTAGGAGTTTATCATCATTATCTGATTACGGGCAATTTGGATTTTCTTAAAACCATGTGGCCCTCGGTATCGCGCGGCATCCAGTATGCAGTCAGCATGCAGGCGCCGGAAGGCGAGATCTACTGGGCCAGGAACAAAGATGGCGTTATAGACAAAATGGCCCTTTTGACAGGGTGCAGTTCGATTTACATGAGCATCAAGTGCGCACTGGCTATTGCCGACGTGCTGGGGGTCAAGCGGCCCAGCTGGCAAAAGGCCAAAGAGCTTCTGGGAGAGACGATTCGCAACCGGCCTGATCTTTTCAATATGATTAAATCCCGTTTTTCGATGGACTGGTATTACCCGATCCTGTGCGGAGCCATCAGCGGCGACGAAGCGAAAAAGCGTATCGATCACCTCTGGGACAAATTTGTGGTGCCCGATTGGGGAGTCCGTTGCGTGAGCGACCGCCCTTGGGTCACGATGGCCGAAACATCGGAGTTTATCCTGACACTGGCCGGTATTGATGATTTGACCCGCGCAAAAACCATTTTCAGCTGGCTTGGCGACAAGTGCTATTCCGACGGGTCCTACTGGATGGGTGTGACGTTCCCCGACAGCGTGATCTGGCCGGAAGAAAAAACCGGCTGGACGGCGGCGGCAGTTCTGCTCGCATGGGATGCCATCAACGGCGTGACGCCTGCTGCGAACATATTTAATCATCGCTACTGGCAGGAACGGCAATAATATCTCTGAAAATCTTACCGCATTTCCCCGACGGTTAATTTTTCGATTAAGCTGTCCTTTAAATTATTTTGAAAAGAGTAATGACGTGCAGAAGGATCATCGTCCCTATTACATTAAGAACCTGAGCTTTAAGTTTGAGAGATGGTATGCCAATCATTTTCTGGCACCGCAATGTGAATATTTTGGCAAGAACCTGGTTTTTATGAAACCATGGGGTGTGGAAATCAACGGTTGGCCTGTCTCAATCGGAGACTACACAACGTTGATCGCCACGCTGGAAAAACGGATTCGAATTACAGCCTGGATGGCGGATGGCAAGTCGGGAAAAATTGACATTGGCCGGCACTGCCTGATTTGTCCGGGAACAAGAATCCAGTCCGCCACTGCCATCTCCATCGGCGATGACTGCATGATGGCACAGAATGCCTGCATTACCGATGCCGATTGGCATGACATCTATGACCGCAGCGTATCTATCGGCAAAACGGAAGAAATTATTATTGACAACAATGTGTGGATCGGAGACAGCGCCATGATCTGCAAAGGCGTTCACATCGGCGAGAATTCCATTATCGGCGCGGGTTCCATAGTCGTGAAGGATATTCCGGCCAACGCCATTGCCGCAGGTAATCCCGCTTCCGTCATGAAGTATCTGGATCTGGACAAGCCGATCAGATCCAGATCGCAATGGATGTCTGATCCAAAAAAACTGAACGAGTATTTTGATACGGTTGAACGGATCATGCGGGAAAAAAATTCACTGTTCGGATGGATTCGATCCATCCTGTTCCCGCGCAAAGGAGATTGAACATGCGCGTTGCAATAATTGCCGCCCCTTATCCTCTCGAAGAATTTCCATCGCCCCCGCTGGGTATATCGTATGTCGCCGCGGCCTTTGAAGCGGCCGGATGTGAAGTGCGCATTTTTGACTATATCATTTCCTGCTATTCAAAAGAGAAGCTGGCCCTGCAGCTGGCCGACTTTCAGCCGGATGCCGTGGGTGCCGGTTCCGTCACCATGAATTTTTACGATGCGCAACGGATTTTACGGGATGTAAAAAGCATTAATCCCGACGTTCTCACGATGATGGGCGGGCCGCATGTTTCATTTACCGTAGAGGAGACGCTGCGAACCTATCCGGAAGTAGATTTAATCTTTATCGGTGAGGCGGATGATACGATTGTTGAGTTCGCACCGCTTATCCGGCAGAAAAAACAATGGAAAAGTATTCAGGGAATTGCCTACAGGCATGGTGATGAAATCATCAACAACGGTAAACGGGACTTCATCATGGATGTTGATCGCATCCCACAGCCTGCGCGAAGGTTGCTGCCCATCTCACGCTACAGGGCATTAGGTTATCCGGCCAGCATGATTACCGGCCGGGGTTGTCCTCATGGCTGTATTTTTTGCCTGGGCAGGAAAATGGTTGGATCGAAAGTGCGCCGCCGTAGTACGGGTTTGGTTCTCGACGAAATGGAGCAGATTGCCGGTTTGGGATTTGACCGCATCAATATTGCCGATGACCTT
>PHBN01000549.1 GCA_002840635.1 Deltaproteobacteria bacterium HGW-Deltaproteobacteria-1 | reverse complement strand
GGTGGAAAAAATTCAGGGGGAATAAAAAATCATGGCTAAAGAAAAGTTTGAAGATGCTTTGGAAAAACTGGAAAATATAGTAAGGGATATGGAACGTGGCGAAATGCCGCTGGATTCGGTGCTGAAGTCTTTCGAGGAAGGCATTCGGCTGATCCGTTTTTGTTCGGCAAAGCTGGACGAGACCCAGCGCCGCGTCGAGCAGCTTCTGGAAAAAGAGAATTCGCTGCAAATAAAAAACTTTCAGGATGAAGACACCAATGAATAATGAGGATTTTCTTGAGGCGTATTTAAGTGACCGTCAGAAAATTGTGGACGAAGCGCTTCAGCGCTACCTCCCTGATGAAAACAACGTTCCGCATGATTTGCATAACGCCATGCACTACAGCGTGTTTGCCGGGGGCAAAAGGATCCGGCCAATTCTTTGCCTGGCGGCGCTCGAAGCGTGCGGCGGCGATATGGCGCCGGCCATGCCGGTAGCCTGCGCACTGGAGTTGATTCACACCTATTCCCTAATTCATGACGATCTGCCGGCGATGGACAACGATGATTTCCGACGGGGCAAGCCGACCAGCCATAAGGTTTTCGGTGAAGCACTGGCGATTCTGGCGGGAGATGCACTTTTGACGGAAGCTTTCGTGCTGCTGTCACGTGCGGAAAAAGTCCGGCTGGCCGCTGAAAAACGTCTGGCTGTCAGGCTGGCCGCTGAAAAACGTCTGGCTGTCATTCAGGAAATCGCAAGTGCAGCCGGCGCCGCCGGGATGGTCGGAGGGCAGGCGCTGGATATCAGGACGGGAAAAAATTCACCCGATTTTGAGGGTCTGCAATGCATCCACCGGCTCAAAACAGGCGCCTTGATTGCAGTGGCGGTCAAAGCCGGAGCGATTCTGGCAGGTGCGAACGACGATAAGATCCAGTCATTGAATGTATACGGCAGCCATCTGGGCATTGCGTTTCAGATTTCCGATGATATTCTCAACGTGGAAGGCGACAGCAGGCTGATGGGCAAGCAAACCGGCAGTGATGTCGCATCGGGCAAAGTCACGTATCCGACGCTGCTGGGACTCGAGAATGCAAAGGCCAAGCTGGTTGAGCATGTCGAGTCGGCCGTTGCCGCCATAGAGGCTTTTGATTCGCGCGCGCTGCCGCTCAGGGTCATTGCCCGTTACATCATGGAAAGAAAGTCGTAAAGGTTTATTGAAACGAATGAAGCCACTGGAAACCGTTGATTACAGCGTATTGCCGGGCGTCAATTATCCTTCGGACATTCGCAAGCTTAATATCGCCGAACTCAATACGCTGGCGCAGGAAATCCGTAGTCTGATCATCCATACGGTCGCGTCCACCGGCGGTCATCTGGCATCATCCCTGGGGACGGTTGAGCTGACCCTGGCGATCCATTATGTTTTCAATACGCCTGAAGATAAATTGATCTGGGATGTCGGCCATCAGTCCTATGCGCATAAGATTATTACCGGCCGAAAAGAAAAATTTGCCACGTTGCGCTG
>PHBN01000206.1:12691-17384 GCA_002840635.1 Deltaproteobacteria bacterium HGW-Deltaproteobacteria-1 | reverse complement strand
AAGTAAATAGTAACTCAGTGTGTTTCTATCACAGTTTATTTTGTTTTAAAAGGGAAAATTCCTCATCAAAGATTTCACTCCGCCCTTCGAACTAATCTTTTTCATCATCTTTCTGATATCGATGTAATTTTTCAGAAGCCGGTTGACATCCTGAACGGTCGTTCCGCTGCCCAGGGCGATCCGTTTACGCCTTCGGCCATCAATGATAAGGTAGTTCAATCGTTCTTTTTTAGTCATGGAATCAATGATCGCCGAAATTTTTATCAGTTCGCCGTCGTCAGGTTCCATGCCCTTGAGCGCTTTCATCTTGCCCATCCCCGGAATCATCCCGAGAATATCCTTCAGGGAACCCATTTTTTTGATCTGTTTGAGCTGATTGCGGAAATCTTCCAGCGAAAAATCGCTCTTCCGTAGGCTCTGCTGCATCTCGCGGGCTGTTTTTTCATCAATGGTGGCCTGCGCTTTTTCGACCAGGGACAGAATGTCCCCCATTCCAAGAATCCGGGACGCCATCCGCTCAGGATGAAAGACCTCCAGGGCGTCAATTTTTTCACCGATACCGACAAACTTGACGGGCTTGCCGACAACGGCTTTAAGTGAAAGGGCCGCGCCGCCGCGGGCGTCGCCGTCCATTTTGGTCATAATGACCCCGTCAATACCGATCAGCTCATTGAATTTTGTTCCGACATTGACGGCGTCCTGGCCGGTCATGGCGTCCGCCACATACAGAATTTCCGCGGGACTGACTTTTTCCTTGATTTTGCGAAGCTCTTCCATCAGCAGATCGTCAATATGCAGTCTGCCGGCGGTATCGATGATGACAACCTCGTAGCCATCCTTCCTGGCCTGCTCGACGGCTTCCACGCAAATTCTTACAGGATCACGAAGCGTTCCCGCATCAAACACACCCGCTTTAATCTGTCTTCCCAGAACGGCCAGCTGCTCCATTGCCGCAGGACGGTAAACGTCGGCGGAAACCAGATAAACCCTTTTTTCCGCGGATATCAGGCGCGCCAGCTTTGCGGCGGTTGTCGTTTTACCGCAGCCCTGCAGTCCGACCAGCATGATCGGGGCAGGAATCCGCGATCCAAATTTGATGCTGGCACTTGTACTGCCCATCAGCTCCACCAGGCGGTCGTGAACGATCTTGACCACCTGCTGTCCGGGTGTAATGCTCTCCAGCACGTCTTTCCCGACTGCGCGCTGCCGCACATCTTCAATGAAATCCTTGACGACCTTGAAATTCACATCCGCTTCCAGAAGCGCCATCCGGACTTCCCTGAGCGCTGCGTTGACGTTCTCCTCGCTGAGCACGCCGCGCCCCTTGAGTTTCTTGAAAATTCCTTCCAGTTTTTCCGATAAACTTTCAAACATCTTCAAACCCTTTGTTTATTGATTCTTGTCCATATCCTTACCGGCAGGCAGAATGATGCACTTTGTGTTGACCTTTTTGGAGATCTTGTCCGCGGCGGCCTGGGCCTGTTCGTTTGCTGATTGGCCTTGTCCCGGTCCTTCATGGAAACCACGTGAATGAGAATCGAAGATGCTCCTTTGGAAGATGCCGCCGGTGCTTCTTTTGCTTCTTTAGAGGATGAGGGAGTTTTTATTGCCCCGGATTTATTTTCTTCAGCAGATTTTTCACTGGCAGCAGCCTTTGTTTCAGAAACTACTTCTTTGACCGGTTCAACCTCTGAAGTCGCCTGCGAAACAACTGACTGATCCACCACGATGGCTTCATTGTCCGTTTTTTTTGTCACAGCCGGCGGTTGCTGCATCGACGGCGTTTTCTGGTCGACCAGGGCATTGTGAAATGCCAGATCCATATTGCCTTTGTCCTGCACAGTTTCACTGCTTTCAGCCACCTTCTGCTGTCTGTCTACTTTGGCCGGCCGCCAGAACATTGCCAGGATCCGCTGAGGCATGGAAGAAATCTTTTCGGGATAGGTATCGATGTTTCGGCCAAAGCCGACGCCCAGAAGGAATGAGGCACACAACAGGATGGTCATTCCAACAATGACAATGACCAATCCCGTTCCACCCAGCTTCAATTCAAATTTTTTTATGTTATCGGACCCCATTTTCCCCCTCTTGCATGATCCCCCTAGCCCCTGCCCCGCCAACGCGGGACACTAAAGGAAGTTTAACTTGTGCTTACATCTTCTCCGGTGCATTGACACCGAGTATTTTCAAAGCGTTCCCCAGAACAACGCGCACCGCGTCAACCAACACCAGCCTGGCGGCTGTGAGCGCTGCGTCATCTGTGACAACTTTATTCTTATTATAGTAGCTGTGAAACACTCCTGCCAGCTCGTTTAAGTAAAAAGTGATGCGGTGCACTTCCAGAGATTTCACGGCACCTTCCAGCATCTCCGGATAACGCGCCATCATTTTTATCAACGTTCTTTCTTCCGGCTCAACCAGGAGCGAGGGATTCATATTTTCATAGGCAGGAAGCGCCATTCCACGTTCCTGAGCCATCCTGAGTATGCTGCAAATTCGGGCATGCGCGTACTGGACATAGAAAACCGGATTTTCATTGGATTGCTTTTTGGCGACTTCCAGGTCAAAATCCAGATGGCTGTCCGACCGGCGCATCAGGAAATTATAGCGGGCCGCGTCTTTCCCCACCTCGTCAAGCACTTCCCGCAGCGTGACAAATTCACCGGACCGGGTGGACATGGCCACCGGTTCGCCCGCGCGCAGCAGGTTCACCAGTTGCACGAGGATGATCTTCAGATCGTTTTTATCGTGCCCCAGGGCCTGAACCGCCGCCCAAAGGCGCGGCATGTAGCCGTGGTGATCAGCACCCCAGATATCGACCAGAATGTCAAAGCCACGGGCATATTTATTTTGATGATAGGCGATATCGGCGGCAAAATAAGTCGGTTCGCCGTTTTTCCTGATGACGACACGATCCTTGTCATCGCCGTAGGCCGTTGTTTTAAACCACAACGTCTCGCCGTCGGAATAAATGAATCCCTGTTTTTGCAATGAGGCCAAAAGATCGCTCACACCATTTTCTTTATAGAGTTCCTTCTCGCTGAAATAAAAGTCAAAGGTCACGCCGAAATCCCTTAAATCTTTTTTAATATCCTCCAGGATCACGCCGCCAGCAACGGTGTTGAAATACCTAACCGTTTCCTCTTCATTTTCAGTCAGATAGCGCCTGCCTTCTTTTTCGATGATATCCGCCGATATTTCTTTAATGTAATCACCTTTATAGCAGCTTTCAGGAAACTCGATTGTCTCGCCCAGCAGTTCCCGGTAACGATAAAGCACAGATTTCCCCAGGTTGTTCATCTGGTTTCCTGCGTCATTGATGTAATATTCTTTGGAAACATGATAATTCGCTGTCTGCAGCAGATTGGAGAGGACATCTCCGACCACCGCGCCCCGGGCATGGCCGATGTGCAGGGGGCCCGTGGGATTTGCACTGACAAATTCCACCTGAATTTTTTTCCCCTGACCGATGCCGAGGCAGCCGTATTTTTCTTTCTGGTCAAGGATATTCCGAAGAATTTTACGCCACAGATCGTCTTTGATCATAAAATTCAGAAAGCCGGGGCCGGCGATTTGTACTTTTTCAATCATGCCTTCCGTGTCATTTAGGTTTTCCTGAATGGCCTGGGCAATTTTACGGGGGTTCTGCTTGGCCTGGGATGCCAGAATCATGGCCACGTTGCAGGCGTAATCTCCGTGATCAGGATTGGCGGGTACTTCTATTTCAATCTGCGGCAAATTGACATCCGGAAGCAGGCCTTTCTGCGTGCAGGCCGCAACAGAATCGGCAATCAGACAAGCAAGTTTGTTCTTCATGGCAACTGCAAAAACCTTTCATACAAAAAAATGACAAGCGGCTTTTATCACTTGCCGCCTGTCATGGCAAGGTGAACTATCAGTTTTTTTAACCCTGCTTGCGACACGCTTGAATCTTATCAATCATTAATCGAAGGGCATCATGATCAATATGTCATTTCAACACAAGAGAAAATTTTTATAAATCATTGATCATAAAAGATCGGTTTCATATCATGATAATAAACCTGAACTTCTCGAAATGACTACGGAAAAGCTCTCTGATGGTATCCCCCCCGAATTTAGCACAGGGTAATCAGGCAAACCTTGATTCCGGACCTGCCGAGGCAGTATCTTCAGTAGCTGGTCATCCGGGTTTGCAGCAATTGTGCCTTCGGCGTGAGAGGGTCCCGGACACACTCCACCTTTCTGAAGAACCGGTATTTATTTGTGATGGAATCAATCATCGGTTTTGAGAAATTCATGGTAAAGCCGCTTTCTGGTATGGTGATGCCCAGCGTCATCCCGGGCGGAAAATTTCTTACTAAAAAGCCGTCCAGGTTCTGTGAAGCAGCGTCTTTCCATGATAAATGTGTCACGTCCTCACCATACCACACTCCCCAAATATATACCGTGCCTGTGGGACGGATGGTCTGTACCGTTGTGTTATTCGACAGAAAAAGAACCGGCTTTGCGTTTCCATCCACATCCCTTCCAATGTTCAGATTCACCCCCTCTCCATACCACCCGCACCATCTGTTATCGGTTGCTTTGCAGGCATTCAGCGAGGATTCACCAGCCGTTCTTGAACAGTTCGGGCAGGCATGGGCATAGACGTAAACCAGGCTGTCCAGGATTCTAACGGTTGAATTTTTGGCAAACCTGAGGCTTCTTGTAA
>PHBN01000206.1:0-12637 GCA_002840635.1 Deltaproteobacteria bacterium HGW-Deltaproteobacteria-1 | reverse complement strand
TGAACCGGTGTTTATCCTGCTTGCAGATACAATTCGGAAAGGCCTGTCTGCCGTGCCTGAAACTGTGCCGTTGAGGTTAGTAACCCCCGTGGTATAGAGGGCAAAACGGCTGTTTGTATTATTAATCGTAACGTCGTTTGTACTGTGTATTGTAAAGTTTGCTGAATTGCTGACGGCAACCATCTTGTCATTATTTGTAGTATAAAAAATGAAATTCGATGCGCCATCAAACGTCGGTTGATTCATTTTTCCATTGGTGAATATTTTAACAGGCACACCATTTCTTGTTCCATCGCCACGGATGACGACGGTTGAGGCAACGTTGTTTAAGATAATTTCTTTGCATGTTGTCAGATCGCCGGACAGATTTAAGATACGGCCATGCATATTTCCGGAAACGGGAAAAATACAGCCACTGCTGACAGCGGGCACAGGAGGCAGGACAGGAATACTAACGACAGGTATTCCCAGAGCGTTATCGTTTTGCCCGAAAGAGAAGTCCTGACGGTGATCGGCAGGATTCCTGCCGTAATCATATTCAAGATAATCCAGCAGGCTGGCGGTGCAGCTGGCATTGTTATATTTATTGAAGCAATCGACTTTAAAAAAGATTCTGGACAGATCACCCTGGCTCATATTCAAAATCGCAGGAGCCCCGAACAATCCGGCGGTCGTTCCATCCGCTGCACCGTCGGCTGTGCAGGATTTCCTTTCGTTGGTTCCGGTGTTGATTGTTCCCGATGCAATAAGGGCGGGAATAAAACAGTCCGGATCTGGAGATGCGTCGCAACCGGAAAGGCGGGAACCCGAACCCACGACGGCATTGACACTACCCCTGACCATATAAAGGCCTACACCGTAATAACCCTGAAATAAGGCCGTTTTGACAACCTTTGAATTGGCCATTGAACCTTCTGAACTCAGAAACCAGAGGTTCTTCCCTCCGTAAATGATGTCAGTAGAATAAGCGGCATTTCGCACGGTGCCCGAAATCGATCTGTTCGCCCCGCCGGTACCCATCCGGTTGATTTCATCGAACGCGCTTAACAGTCCCGCATTGGCTGCTTTCTCGGCATGATTGTATTTCACTTCCGCCGCCGTCGTCCTGAAATTTACAGCGGCAATATACATTGCCGTCCCGCCAAGTAGCGTGATGGCCAGCGAAAGGAGCAGGACCACCACAAGTGTAAATCCCTTATTGCTCAGTCCCAACCCAAGGTCTTTTGTATGCAACATGCGCTACCTCGCAAAATGTCTTTGAGATTTTATTGTATTTCCGTTCGGTCCGCGTACCTTCATGGTTACGACAACCCCTTGGTTCTGAGCCACGATATCGAATGAGTTGACCGGGATGAGGGGCTGAACCGGCTCATGAGCCGTGCAGTCAGAAGCCATGTCTGTTGCTTCCATGTAAAGCCATCTTCTGTTGTGGTCCGCCGGATTGTTCCTGCAGAAAAGCTTCACCCTGTGAGGCACCCTGAAAATGATTTCACCGCCTTCAAACTCATAATTCGATATGAAGTTGCCTGCATTGTCTTTCAGCATTCCATTCAGGATCGCCGTACTGGCGGAAACTGTTGCATTGGAGGTTACTGTGCCGTCCGTGCAGTCAAGATGGTTGTCGGAAAGGCCGGAAAGGGAAAATATCAGGGGAGTATAGACAGCCGGGAACTGTTTATCAGAAAGAAATTGGGCCCCCCTCTTTACGTGATAGCAGTTTTGCCCCGATGCACCGGATAAACGGCAGCTTTTAATGTTCATGATTGAAGGATTTGCAACGGACGGTGTCTGAATAAATCCGCTGCCGTAAAGGTTTGCATAAAAGTGCGCCTCATCACAAGGTTCAGTGTTTGCGTCATCAATAATCGTGATGCAAACCATACCCGGCGGAGGATAGGGATAGACCGCATTCACCCGGCAGTCCTGAACTTTTGTGCACAAAGCGGTGTCAGCATTATCGCAGGGGGTGGCGGTGCCCCATCTTTGAAACAGCCATTCAAGCTGCGCCATGCCACCCTTGGATATTTCCTTTACATCAGAAACATTTTTGGTTTTCTGGACCGGTTTTGATATCATGTGAGCCATCTTCACCCCTCCGGAAAGTTACAGATTTTATCCCTCATCTCCATCGTTCTGCTTCCGAGGGTGGATGTGGAGACTACATCCGCACATGCGCTTGTCCCGGAACCCATCAGGGGCGTCATGGATGGAGGATTGCCGGTCATACTGACATGCACCGTTTGACCGGCACATATTAACTGGATGGAACTGACAGCCGGGTTTGCTCTTTTGGCCTCAATCCCTGAAGAGGCGGCCTGCAGCAGACAGTCACTTGTCAAATCCTGTTTCGTATATTTTGCAAAGTAAGCGATAAGCCCCTCGCTGGTGACTGCCATCAGTGCGATGAGCAGAATTGAAATCAGGGATTCAACCAGGGTAAATCCCTGCCTTGATTTTAAAATTGGACTTGCACCGCGAAGCATGACTTTGATTATGGACATCCGCCCATCCCCCTTTCTATTCTTATTGCGCCAAATCTGCTGATGACAACTTTGTAGAACCTTGCATCACCCGTTAGGCATACGTTTCCTGTAAAGATGGCAAAGCTGCGCGGATCAAATGCCGCGCCGCTGCCTTTGAGCGAAACAAAATCGTCTTCTATCTGAAAATTATTCAGTGTATCGCCGGTACACGTGTCAGCCCTGCTGGTACCCATATTGACGATGCTTAATGTTTTATTAACACTATTGACGCACAACCCGATATTAGCGGTTCTTTCCATAGCCGTTAATCTGCTCCACCTGATCAGGCTTTCCATCGAGTAAGCATATTCGCGGTATTTATAGTTTCTGTAGTAGGCGTTTAAGGAAGGGACGGCAATGGAAGCCAGTATGGCAATGATGCCTATAACAATTAGAAGCTCTATGATTGAAAAACCTTTGTTGAATTTTCCAGTTTTCATATCTCACCCCTATCGTCAATATCAAAACAAGAGGCTACAGTGATTCGTTCCATAATCTCAAAATGAGACGAATCTTCACCATAGGTCAAAACGGTCTTCACCTCAGCCATGGATGCACAAACGTTTAAACGGAGACATCCGCCAAATCGGCTGCTTGCGTATTCAGTTTTCTTTCAGTCAGTTGGAAAATTGGAGTTAATATTTCATTTGGACGGGGCATCATTACAGGATTCCAAAATCGATGTCAAGAAATTTCCATCGATTTTGCAACTGCATGATGAGCATATTATTTTTTGTTTATAAATACGTACTAATTTTCAAGACAGTATTTCTCGATTTCACCAGCCACTTTTTTGGCAAAGGCTACCGCTTCAACGACCGTTTTCGGGCCGGTTACGATATCGCCGGCTGCAAATACACCCTTTGACGAGGTATATCCATTTTCATCGGCGTCAACAAGACCGCGGTGTGTTTTTGAAACGCTGCTGTCAGCAGTCACTGCTCCCTGCGGCCCCTGACCGATTGCAACAAGAATCGAATCAGCGGGAACCTTCCGGACACGGGTGAAATCCTCCTCGTAAACCTTTCCCCGCTCCGTTTCTTCAACGTTGACGGCGATACATTTTACACCGTCCTTTTCCAGTTTAATGGCTTGCTGAAGATGGATGAACTTTACGCCTTCGTTAACCGCCTCAGCCTTGTAACCGTCAATGAACATATCGTCCAGGGTTATGGAGGAACCGATAAACGTGTTTGGTTTGAACTGAACGCCCAGTTTATGCAAAATGGGTTCGTACCGGTTAACGATGTCCCTGGGAAGCCTGAATTCGGGAATGCCGTATCTCAAGACGCCGCCGATTTTATCACGAGCCTCCATTAGCGTGACCCGGAAACCCTTCAGGGAAAGAAGGATACTCATGGTAATCCCCGCAGGCCCCGAACCGATAATCGCAATACGGATATTGTTCTTTTCTATCAAAGGAGGTGTGTAATCATCGAGAAATTTTCCGGACAATAATTGTTCAATTTTGAAAAACTCCACCGGTTCGGATTTTTTACCCCGCACACAGTGACCAAAACAGTTGCGTTCGTGGGGGCAGACGATGGAACAGACGGCGGACAACGGATTGTTTGCAAAAAGCATCTCCGAGGCTTCCTGCAGCCTGTCCTCTTCGACAAGTTTTATGATATCCGGTACCGGCGTGGATACGGGACAGTTTTTACTGCACTGGGGAACTTTGCACTTTAAACAACGCGATGCTATTTGATGAATCAAGGTTATAATATCCTTTCATTTGTTTCGGGCTTAACCCCCTGCCCCTGAATTCCAGCAATATGGCTCACCTGGGCAGCGAGGTTCGTTATGTAGGCGGTGCGTTCCTGAAAGATGCCTCCCTTAATGTCGTATTCTTGATGGGCCATGTTCCGTCCCGCCTCACCCTGAACCACACCGCACGACTCACCGGGAAACAGGGTTTCGATCTCCGGAAAATAAAAAGCCAGCGAATCTCTGGTATGGCCCGGTGTTTCATAAACGCGACAGGTCAGCCCGCCCAGGTTAAATTCATCACCCTGTTTCAGATGGAAACTGATTTCAAACGGATGCATCGTCAGATCTTCATTTGCAGCATTCTGTCCTGAAAGTTCCACATGATTGCCGCTGAGCCGGTTCATCATCTCCAGAACAGAAGGCTTTCGCAGAAGCCCTGCAAGCCTTTCATGGGCCCCGACCTTAAGACCGGGAACATGCCGCTTCAAATAAGATGCGGAACCGATATGATCGTAATGCGAATGCGTTAAAAAAAGGTAATGGAGAAGCCTTGCATCACCTATGGTTTCTTTGATGGAAGCCAGGTACTGCGGTCCCAGAAGATTCACCCCGGCATCGATCATCATATTCTTCTCGTTACCCCGAATGATATACGCGGGATACCACGCATTCGGAATCGCGCTGATCCGTTCGTGTATCTTACCTTGTGCCAATCGTTTCATAAATTCCTTTCGTCCGCTGATCACTGCCGCAATACACAGATGAACACTCTTTTCCCGTGAATTTTTTCTCAATGACTAGCATATTTTATTAACGTTAAAAGATATCGTGATCGAAACTGTTCGGTTGAACAGGACCTGATTATCAAACACGAGATTCTGCAGCTTTCCTCTCTCGATGGCCATGAGCACAATTCTGTGAGCTGAATTGACCGGTGTGATGACCCTTTCCTTTCGGGATTTGAGTCTGAGGGCATCGACACTGCATCCTTTCAGGCAGACTCCGCAGCCGAGACACTGATTCTCATTCAGCATCGCTTTCTTTTTCCCCGGCTTATGCGGATCGACGGCATTGACAAGCGTCATGGCCTCCACCGGGCAAAGCGAAACGCATTTTCCGCACCCGCTGCATTTTTCCTCAATGATATCCGGAATAAAATTGGTGGTGTGAACTGGATTCAAAAACCCGAATTTCGTTGCCGCGATCAGTGCTTCACAGCAGCATCCGCAGCAGTTGCAGATGAAGCTCACCCTCTCCCGGACATTTTCGCCAAACTGAACCAGGTTGCAATCCTGAGCTTTGTTCAATAAATCCAGACCCTCTGCGGCATCTACTTTTCTGGCAATGCCGTGGCGGATCAAAGAATCGGCAGGACCGTTGAACGTCATGCAGATATCCATCGGCGCGCTGCAGTTTTTTCCGATATGCTCCATCTTGTGCCTGCAATAGCATACACCGATCCCTATTGGTGAGGCGGTCTTGATCACGTCTGATGCCTTTTCATAATCCAGAACATGGAGCGCATTTTAATGTACTGGTAGAGAAGTTCGGACAGGACTTTTTGACTGATGTCCGTTCTGTATCTCATCAGGGAAAATTCAAAAAATCCCGCCATGGGCGGAGGCAGAACATAGGTGGTACTGCCCTCGTTCTCATAATCAAGAAGAAGCCCGCGATCGGCAAGATCGCTTAGAATAACCCTGGCATCCAAAAGATTCATCCTCCAGACTGCAGCTGCTTTTTTATCGGTAAAAGGCTTAATGGGCAGAAGAGAAACAAGCCTCGCTTCCCTTTCAGAAAAAAGAACTTTCAGGACTTTAAACAACAGTTCTGTGGGGGGCGCTCCCAGGGGGAACCTGTTTAATCTCTGAACCAGACCATTATAGCTGTTCGCTTTAATAGTGTTGTGATGTGCCATTGAATTCTCATTCTGAGATCCAGGAATTCGTTAATATATTTTAAATGATTTTAATACCAGATATCGATGCTTAAGACAGAAAAAACTTGTCCGGTTACTTCCCCCGGCCATTGTCATCTTTCATCTGATCACTGTCGGGTTTGATAAAAAGGTAATAAAGTTGTCCTTCGCGATACGTTTTACCGGCCAGTTCTCCGGCCCGATCACCAACCCCCATATAAACATCGCAACGGCCAGCCGCCCGGATAGCGCCACCGGTATCCTGATCCAGCGCAAAGCCTATTGGCCTGTCCAGATCGACCGCGGCAAAGGCAAACATCGCCCTCGGGTAAATTGCCTTATCCGTCGCAATCGTCCTGAATGGTGTTACCGGCTCATTCAGAGACCCTCTGGGTTCTCCTTTTTCCTCTTTGAAAAAAACAAACCGGGGATTGTCATTAACGTACCTGTCAACCTCATCAGGATGAATCTTAAAATAATCGATCATGGCCTTGAGATTGATATTTTTTTCGGTAAACTTGCCATCGGCGATCAGTCTATGCCTGATGCTCTTATACTCCCAGCCGTTATGAGCGGCGTAACCGATGGTCTCGATTTGTCCGCCTTGCATGCGGATTTTGGCGGACCCCTGAACGTGCACAATATAAACTTCAAACGGATCGCCAAGCCATACGAGCTCATGTCCGGCAAGCATGCCGGATTTCTCTATATCCAGCCTGCTCGGATACTGCTGCACGGCACCGTCCGGACCCTTGCGGCCCAGAATCGCTCCGTCAGGGCCTTTTACCAGATCGGCAGGAGCCTTATATAAAGGGTACCGGTAGCGGTCCGTCCGCACGGGAGAACCGTCAAAAATCGGCGTATAATATCCTGTATACAATACGGTACCCTGATCATCACAGCCGACCGAGATATACGTGTCAAATTTTTCCCTTAAAACCCGGTTCATCTGTTCGGGAGACAATTTCAAATTCACAAGTTTCTCCAGCTCCCGCAGGCTTCTTAACGCATGCTCATGGGTAACTTCGCCGTAGGGATAGAACTTTCTGCTGGATGGTTTTTCCATATAACTCAGACTTCTGGCGATGGCTTCCTTCAAACCGTCGAGATCGGAACACGCCTTTGTGTAGTCGGGAATCTGCTTCGGATCGGTAATCTTCCTCAAAGCAAGTTCACCAGGCGGCAAAGCACGGCTGTAGTCTTTCCCAGGCTCCGCATAGGGCGTGACAATAACAGAACTCCGCGTCTGGCAACCTGAAATTACCAGAAATGCGGTAATGAACAACAAACAGAGAATTAGGTTTTTAATTTTCATTTTTCAAGCATAGGTCAAAATATATGTGTCTGTCAAAGAAAATTTATCGGAAAAATGTTAATCCATTGATAAGCAAAAAACCGGTCTCCTACTTGCTGCGCTGCTTTTTGATGTTAAATTGCGGACACAATTCCGATGATCCCGGTTCATACTCCCGGCACACCAGGGGCCTAGTCTCGTATATGGAGCATCGCCATTTGCCTTCATCGCTGAACAGAAAAGGACATTCCCGCGGAACGCTGCCTGTGTCCGCGGAAATCAGCCTGTCACCCGACCAGACAAGATGCCTGTGCTCAATAACGCTCAGGATATCCTGTCTGCTTTCGGCATTCCAGCGTTTAAAATCACTTTCCTGAGCGTAGGCCGTCAAATCCACGAAACAACACTTGCCGCACTGCAAACAGGAAAGCGCCTCTCCCATCATTTTCTATCTTCTCCCCTCCTGACAATTCAGGTTTCTCAAAACGTTATGTCAAATCAAGGCGCAGCAATGATCAAGATTCTCGACGGAGTTCGATCAGGATATTGACAACCGATATGCTAATCAGGTTCAGTGTGGTCGCCGCATACCAGAAGTAGGATTCGCTGGTGCTAAGCAGCGTTATCCAACCGGACCAAAGGACAAAACAGATTATTGAAAAGGAAATCAGCGTATCGACAGCCAGAAAGAATCCCGGCCTTTTAAAAAGTCTTCCTGCCTGGGCAATGGTGCAGTACTCAATGGGCGCCTCGCGGCCGGCTGCATGATATGCCACCCGAACAAGATTCATAACCAGATCCGCCATAGCCCAGACGATGACCAGCCATGCAAAGACGGTGATGGGACCGGCCGCCTCACCGGCGCGCATTGCGAGCAGACCGAAAAGCAGTTTGAACACGCAAAAGGGAACACCAATGGTCAGAGCCTGAAAGGCAGGCTTTAAAAAGAAACGGTCTCCATTTTTTCTCTGATCTTTCATAACAGGGGTCCGGCTATTTGTTCTTAAACATGATGACAGGTCATCCGGGGCCGCCAGAACCTCCCCGTCAACCCTGGCCCGCAATTTGACAGGCCGATGAATATACTGCTCCCGGGTTGATGGAGCCCAAAAGAAATCAGTGAATTTGCCTGCCCCCAGCACCTGTCCCGTTTACGGATACACCCCTTGCAGTGTTTGAGGCCGGTGACGTCTTCCGGATCTCTGCATGAGTGAGCATATCCATCAGGACATTAATGCTCTCATTCACGAATGGCTCATTTTCTTCCCGCGCTTTTTGCCTGAGTTCGGAAGGTGTTTTTTTCTCTTTGCCGCCGTTTTCTTCCTTCATGGTCTTCCGGAACTCGGCAATCTGGACAATACCCTTCCTGGCTGAAGCCTCTTTGTTGTCTTTGATGATTTTAATAAACTTCGCGTCTTTCTCCACCCGGGCTTGTGACTTTGCCGCCAGTTCTGCGATCTGGAGCCCGTCAACAGGATTCCAGGCTGGAACTTCTTTGCCCCGCAAACCAATGAAAGGCGAAATTGTCTGAGCCGGGAGAGGATAATCCAGTGATGATTCACCCACATCTTCAAGAGAACTCCAGACGGGCAGAGCCACATCGGCTGCCACACCTGTCTTCTGTGTCGATTGGCCGCCGGGCAGGAAGTATAAGCCCGTCGTGACTTTCATTCCACCCAGTTCCCACGGCAGTGGTATCAGGGCCTGCACAGATCCCTTGCCATAGGTATGATCCGCCCCGACAATCACGGCGCGATGGTAGTCTTTCAGGGCACCGGTGACGATCTCGCTCGCCGATGCGCTCATGCGGCTTGTCAAAACAACAAGTGGCCCCATATAGAGCAACCGTTGACTCTCAAGAGGCAATCGGACAACTTTGCGTTTCTCTCCGAAACTCCACATGGACGGTGAACCATTGGAGAGGATTGTTACCTCCCCGCGGCCGTCCCGGACTGCTGCGATTCCACCCTTGCCGATAAAAAGACCGGCAATGCGAACCGCCTCATCCAGCAGCCCACCCCCGTTCCGCGAGAGGTTCAGCACAATACCATCCACCCGCTGAAGCCTGGCCTCGGCAAGAAGTCTTTTTACGTCCTCATAGCTTGACTTTCCGCCCTTTTCACCGCCGTAAAAAGAAGGCAGATCGATTATACCGAACCGGTATTGCCGACCTCCCGCTTTTCTGTTTTCATAGGTAATTTTCGCTTCCTGTTCCTTCATGTCAATTTTGTCTCTCACGATGGAGACATCGAATCGATCCTTGTTCTGTCCGGGACGCAGGATCGTCAGGGTCACCCGGGTTCCTTTTTTCCCGCGGATCATGCTGACGACGTCGCGCAGATCCATATCGATAACATTTACTGGTTTTTCCCCTTCCTGAGCCACGGCGATAATTCTGTCCTTTGGTTTCAGCATGCCGGTTTTCTCGGCCCCCCCGCCGGGAACCAGTTCTTCAATGATGGTAAAACCTGTGTCGCTACTCAACATAGCGCCGATTCCCTCAAGGGAAAGCTTCATCTGAATCTGAAGGTCCTCGAGGTTTTTGGGGGAAAGGTAACTCGTATGCGGATCCAGGGCGCTGGCAAAAGCCTCGGCGGTGGTGCTGATCAGCTGAGCGGGATTCTGTTCCACCACCCGTTTGGTCTGCAGCTCATATCGATGGATCTGCTGCTTTTTGGCCTCTGCCATATCAATGCCGGAAAGCAGGGAATTTTCAATCTGGAACTGCACAATTTTTTTCAGGAGCGCCTGCTTTGCCGCCACCGTCTTCGGGAAGGGTCGTTTTTCCACATCGATCGTCAGTTCCATCCTGTCATCAAGCCGGAAGTCCGGGCCCAGAATCTTTTTGATCATGGCTTCGTTCTCACGCGCCCGTGCAACCAGCAAGGCATACACCGGTTGAAGCGAAGCGCAGTTGCCCTTTTCAGCGCTTACGAACAACTCCAGGAGCAGCGGCTTAATTGTTTGTATATCGGACTCATACAGCAGCGTTTTGGATGGATCAAGACGCTTGATCATCTGATCAACGGCCTGTGCCTTGATTTGCGGCGTCATGCTTTTCATCGCGTAATGGTTGTCGTGGAAAGCCTCCATGAGCATAGGCAGACGGTTACAGGTAAGGTCTTTCGCCGCGAGATTCAATGGCCAGAAAATGACAAACAGAATGATCAGCGGCAGCAAAGCACAAAATCTGAGCTTCGGCAGCCGATTCGCTCCGCAGCCGATTTGATTATTGTGGTAAATATTTCCGAATGTGTTTTTTAATCCTGTGTTGTGCATGCTTACACTCCCTGTTCTTCCCGACTCACCGGGAGAGGCGGTTTGTCATTCTTCTCTTTATGAAAAATCACGTATTTGTGACGTTAATCGGCGCGGAGACATCTGTCAAGAGAAAATGAAAAGCCGCAGGAGCTGCCCCGGGTGCAAATTTTGAAATACTGTTTTCTTATTTTGTGTCTTGAAAAAGATTTTCATCATCCATCTTATACGGCTGTCAGCCATTATTTCATTGACAGGCAATCATATCATTTATATTATGACTACAAATTGTTGAATAGAATTATTAATCCATAGAACAAGTTGCTTTTTGCAATTTCTGGCAATCAAAGGAGGATATATGATTTCAAGGATTCTTGTTCCGACGGACGGTTCAAAAACATCTCAAAAAGCGGCTGTTTACGCGGTGAATCTCGCAAAACAGTTGAAAGCTTCCATCATTGTCCTGAGCATTATTGATAAAAGAATGTTTATGACTCAGGCCGTTCCCGCTGCGAAGGCACCGAGGCATAACCCGGAGACATTCGAGGACTATCTGACCGAAGCCGCCCGGGAATATGTCGGAGAAATCAAAAAGCTGTGCGATAAACACGGCGTATCGTGCCGTATTTCCATCAAGATGGGATACCCTGTGGAGGAGATCACAAAAGAAGCCAAACGGTTAAAGGCAAATCTGATCGTCATGGGCTCCCGAGGAAGGAGCGCGTTTTCTGCTACCATGCTGGGGAGCGTTTCCTACGGCGTCCTGCACAACGAAAAGAGTATTCCCGTTCTCATTGTGCATGAGTAACGGCAATGACAAAAGATCAATAATCAACGGCATTATCCGCTTCCTGCTTATCAGGCAACCTCCAGGGGAAAGGATCTTCATGAGCAAAAAATACTTCAAGGGGAAATTTTGTGGCTGGAGCTGACTTACCGTGGTTAAAAGAATATCGCGTCTTCGGAATCCCTGAAACATTCAAGCCTTATCCCGATCAACCGGTATATGACATCCTGTACAAGACAGCCCGTAAGCACAAGAATCAAGGGCTTATTCAGATGGATTACATGATAACCTATCCGGAGGTAAAGGACCATGTTGACCGTCTTGCCACGGCTTTACATAATACAGGATTAAAAAAAGGCGATAGAGTTGCCACTCTTTTACCGACTTCCATCCAATTTGTTATAGCGGATTATGCGATCTCGAGAGCCGGTCTGGTGCATATTCCCGGTAGTTCCCTGGAACCGGCGGATCAACTTCAGCATAAATTCAAAGAGGGCTCACCGCATGCTTTGATTTGCCTGGATGAATATCTGGATGTCATCCGGGATACACTCAGGAAAGTTCAGATAAAAAATATCATCGTTTCGAAATTAGCCGACTATTCGCTTCATAAACCACAAAACTATGAACCGATTAAAATAAAAGAAGCTCTCTGGTGGGCGGAACTGATTGCGAATACCCCTCCCAATCCTCCGGATGTCACGTTTGATGTTGAGAAAGATCTGGAGCTGATTCTGTTCACCGGCGGCACAACAGGTCTCCCCAAGGGATGTATGCTGACGCACCGGAATGTATATGCCAACGCCATACAGAATGGAAATGCACTCGGGCGTTCACACTTGCTGGCAGAAGGTGTCCTTACCGTATTGATGGGACTGCCTTTCTTCCATTCATATGGTCACAGCACGATGCATTGCATGACCAATGAGGGCTACAACCAGATCCTGATTCCCGATGCCAGGGATACGGAGAGCATGGTAAGAATGATCAGGGAGTATCATCCGTTTATACAGATCGGCGTCCCGACTCAGTTCCTTAAATTAACACAGGGAGAGTTAAAGGATGTCAACATCCTGGGCATTTCCGGTTCAGCTCCTCTTTCCAGGAATGTTCAGGAGGAATTTGAAAAGAAAAGCGGCGGGGGCGGG
>PHBN01000006.1 GCA_002840635.1 Deltaproteobacteria bacterium HGW-Deltaproteobacteria-1 | reverse complement strand
GATGGAAAGGGTCAAAGTATATGATGACAAGGGCATGCCCGCAAAAACCGGCATTGGAATATTCGCACGGGTTTTTATGGAAAAGTTTCCCCTGCTTCCGGTGGAAGAAGAGGGTCGTCTCCACGACGCGGCTATCCGTGAAAATTTTATCGAAAGAATATTCACACTCAGGCGCTGGCGGGAGATCCGCAGTATGAAATCCGGCCGGGGCGCTCTGGTGGATTTTCACACCCGACATAAATACCTGCTTTTATCACACAGCACAAAGCTTTATCAGGTTATGGGAAAGCTGGTCGCGGGGCAAAAAAACATGGCCGTGCAGGAACTTCGATCACAATATGAAGAATGGCTGATGGAAGCGCTGAAACTGAAAGCGACACCGAAAAAAAACGTGAACGTGTTGCAGCACATGATGGGATACTTCAGGGAACAATTATCCGCCGATGAAAAAAAAGAACTGCTGGAAATTATGCCGCTGATCGTTCCCGTTACCCTCATCGGCCATTATGTCCGGAAATATGATCAACCTTATCTGAAACAGCAGGTTTACTTAAACCCGCATCCGCTGGAACTGCAACTGCGCAATCATGTGTAATAGAAGATTTTGTTCTCTTCAGTTTTTTATGCCGCCATTCCCGCGGAACGTTTTAAAGCAAGAATACGGTCTTCGAGCGGGGGATGGGTCATGAACAGAAGCTTTAAACCGCTGGTTGACGGCTTGCCCGCAATGCCGAAAGCTTTCATCTGACCCGGCAGAGGTTCAGTGGCGCTGCGTTGCAGGCTTTCCAAAGCGGCAATCATGCTGCCGGCTCCCGCCAAACCCGCGCCACCCGCGTCCGCCGCGTATTCACGCTTCCGGCTGAACCACATCACGATGATACTTGCCAGGATGCCGAATACAATCTGGGCAACAATGTTGGTAATGAAAAAACCTACCCCGTAGCCTTCCTCATTTTTCAGAACGACACGGTCCACAAAATAACCGACAATGCATCCACAAGCCAGATTTCCATGTCAGACCGTGGCTGTACGATCACCTGGGCGCCCGTCGCCCGCTTGGCCATCCACTTGGACATGGCCAGTGATATGAATGATCCGCCAAAACCGATCACCGCAGCAAAAATCAGAAGGCTCATATAATTGATTCCGTTGGCGGTCAGATACTGATCCACCCCCAGAATCCTCACAACGATGCTTAAAACGAGAATAACAGCAATGTTGGTCACTAGAAAAAGAAATACTCTCTTCATTTTTATACCCTCCTCCACCTGTTCAAATCATGGCGACAGACATTTTGCAGTTAAATTAACAACTTTAAAATTATGTCATATATTAGTGTCAAGTTCCAGAATGTCAAGTGCTTATTCAACAGGAAACAGTCTGCTGAATATTTTATTATATCAATATGTTAAATAATTATTTTTATAAATTGAAATACTGGTTGATCGACTCAAGCGCCACACCTACCATCTTTTCAATATCCTTCTTTTGGACCACATAAGGTGGCATAAAATAAATGACGTTGCCCAGCGGACGAAGCAGGACTCCTTTGGTGAGCGCGATACGGTAAATGGCATAACCGACTCTTTTCTGCCAGTCAAATGCCTTCTTTGTTTTTCTGTCCCCCACCAGTTCCAGCGCGCCGATCATGCCCTGCTGCCGGTATTCACCTACAAAGGGATGGCCGTCAAAGAGCTCCTTCACTGTTTCGCTCATCATCCGGCTTTTCCGTTCATTCCGGGCCAGCACATCCTCCTCGCGGAAAATGCGCAACGATTCGCGGGCAACCGCGCAGGCCAGCGCATTGCCGGTATAGCTGTGCGAGTGCAGAAACGCCTTGAGTTCCGTGTAATTCGCGTAAAAAGCCGAATAAATCTCATCCGTCGTCACAACCAGAGACAGCGGCAGATAGCCTGCCGTAATGCCTTTGGACAGGCACATCATGTCGGGGCTGACATCAGCGTGTTCGCAGGCAAACATTTTGCCCGTGCGGCCGAAACCGACGGCTATTTCATCGGCAATAAAATGAATGTTGTGTTTTGTGCAAAGCTGCCGCACTTTTTTCAGGTATACGGGCGGATAGATTTTCATACCCGCCGCGCACTGAACCAGCGGTTCGATGATTACTCCACAGATTTCATCCGCGTGTTCTGTTACCAGGCTCTCCAGGGATTCAAAACATTCGGCATTGCAGGTTTCGCGGTTTTTTCCGTAAGGGCAGCGGTAGCAGTCCGGTCCCGCTGCTCTAAATGTATTGATAAGCAAGGGCCTGTAGATTTGACTGTAGAGGTCCAGACCGCCTACGGCAAGCGCCCCCAGCGTTTCTCCGTGATAGGCGTCCGTGACGGCGGCAAACCCGGTTTTTCCCGTGCGGCCGGCTTGCTGATGATAATGAAAACTCATTTTCAGCGCCGCTTCCACCGCTGATGATCCGTTATCGGCAAAGAAAACTTTATTGAGCGTTGCGGGTGTGATTTCGACAATTTTCTGAGCCAGATCAATGGCCGGCTCATGGGAGAAATCCGCGAAGATAACGTGCTCCAACTTTTGAGCTTGATCGCACAGCGCTTTGTTGATTCTTTCGTTGGCGTGACCGAAAAGATTCACCCACCAGGACGACACGGCATCAAGGTAGCTCCGGCCTTCCGTATCATACAGGTACGCGCCTTTGCCCCGCTCAATGATAATCGGCGGAAAGTCTTCGTAGTCTTTCATCTGCGAACAGGGATGCCAGATATAGTTCAGATCTTTCTGTTGCAAAATATTCAAGCCGTCCTCCTTGCGCTTCACGACGTAATCACGCCTAACGCACGCCCGACATCCCCGATGGCCTCAAGGCCCCGCGTGAGTTCACCTTTCGTATGGGTGGCCATGATGTTGATCCTTAGCCGGCTGGTGCCCGCAGGCACGGTTGGCGGCCGGATGGCGGAAACAAAAATACGATTTTCCATCAGTCGTTTGCTGAAATCGACCGCCACGTCCGGACGTCCCAGGACGATGGAAATGATCGGCGTGGGATAGTCCGCCACATCAAAACCCATCGTGCGGAGCTCTTCCCTGAACCAGAGGGAATGTTCGCACAACGTTACCCTCGCCGCAGGTTCTTTGCGGATAATATCCAGCGCCGCGAGGGATACCGCAATCGTCGCCGGAGATAGAGCGGTTGAAAAAATAAAACTGCGCGCCGTATTGGCAAGGTAATCGATCAGGCTGTGCGAACCCGCAACAAAGCCGCCCTCGCTGGCCAAAGCCTTGCTCAGCGTCCCCATCGCGATATCGATGCCTTCGTCAAGGCCGAAGTGTTCCGTCGTGCCTCCTCCATTTTTCCCCAGAACGCCCGTGGCATGGGCATCATCGACCATCAGCAGAAGCTTATGCCTCCGGGCAATTTCCACAAGCGAAGGAAGGGGCGCAATGTCGCCATCGACGCTGAACAGTCCGTCGGTAACAATCAAACCAGGCCTTCCCGGGAATTGACTGATTTTCCGCTCCAGATCCGCTGGATCGCAATGCGCATAGACGGCAATTTCGGCACCGGAAAGCCGGCAGCCATCGATAATGCTGGCATGATTGAGGCGATCGGAAAAAATCACCCAGCTTTTGGAGGCAACCGCGGAGATGATACCGACATTGGCCATGTAGCCGGTGCCGAAAACCAATGCCGCTTCTGTACCTTTAAATGCGGCAATTTCCTCTTCCAGTCTTTTATGAATGTCGTAACTGCCCGTGGTCAACCGCGAACCGCCGGAGCCCGTACCATATTGTTCGAGCGCGGCGTGCGCAGCTTTTCTGAGTCTCTCGTCGAAACAAAGCCCCAGGTAGCTGTTGGAGGACAGCATCAGGATATCCTCACCCACAATGCGCACATGCGAACCCTGCGGCGAAAGCAGATACTTCATCTGCCGGTAAAGTCCGTCTGCCTTGATCTTCTGCAATTTTTTATCAAACAAATTTTCTGTCATCTTTAGATGATATCCATTGTGCTGATGATGTCATCAAAACGGACGGTCTGTTCGAAGATTTCCCCGAGATTTCCGGTCTGAAGGGTTTCCGTGTTCAGTGACGACACAATCGGCAGCGTAAAAACGGCTTCGACACCCGACATCTTTTTGATCGTTTCAGCATTGTCCCGTTCGATTAGCGAATCGCCCATTCCGTTTATAATGATGCCCCTGACGGTCAGGCCGGCGCTTTTGGCAAAACCGAGTGTCAGCAGCGTGTGATTAATCGTCCCCAGTCCGGCGCGCGCAACCAGCAGGCATGGAAACTTCAGTTCACGGATCAAATCATACTGCATGAACTCCTCATCGTTCAGGGGGACGGCCAGACCTCCCGCGCCCTCCGCGACAATCCAATCGTAGCGGATCTTCAATTCATCAAGGCTTCTTCTGATAACATTCCTGTCAATCGGCCGGCCGGCCATCCTCGCGGCCAGATGCGGCGAAACAGCATCGGCATATACAAAAGGCGTCACCTGCTCGGGCTTTTGAGCGAATCCGGACACAACGTTGACAAAAGCCGCATCCGCGGATACCGAAACACCGTCAACAACTTTCACACCACTGGCCACCGGCTTGAAATACCCCGCCCGGCATTTATTTTTTAGAAGCAGGCACATCAGCCCCGCGGCAACCGCGGTTTTGCCCACACCCGTATCCGTGCCGATTATATAAATTCCCCTAGTCAAATTCACAACCTGTCAACCTGTTTGCACTGCCATATCAAAAGATGTTGCGCATGGCAACGAAAGAAAGTTTAGCCACCGGGCAGAAAATATACACAAAATATTTTTCTCCTCCCTGTTCTTTTTAATCCAAAGTTGTGATAAAGCGATTTCACTGTTTGGAACACCTAAGAGAACATGGTGTTCCCGTTCATCTATGAACCGCCCGGGCACGAAAGACAGGAAAAAAGAGCATGGATCTGATCGACAAACTGAACCACAAGGCCCTGAAAGGAAACGGCATCAGCGCATCCGAAGCACTGGAGCTTTTCATCGAGGGAGCAGGCAGCCCTTACCGCATTCTGGCTGCGGCATCCCAGATCCGCGAACACTTTAAAGGCAAAAATGTCATTCTTTGCGGCATCACCAACGCCAAATCAGGACGCTGTTCCGAGGACTGCAAATTCTGCGCGCAGTCCTCTCACTATTCAACCGATGTCCCTTCCTATCCGCTCAAACCGGCCAGGCAGATGATCTCTGAAGCGGCCCAGGCAAAAAAAGACGGGGCGGAATTCTTCGGCATCGTCACCAGCGGAAAATCCGTCAAAACCAAAAAAGAATGGATGCAAATTTTTAAGGCCATTGAGGGCATGAATAAAATCGGCATTTCTCCGTGCGCGTCGCTGGGTATTATCAACGCAGACAGAGCGCGTGAACTCAAAGCCGCCGGGCTGTATCGCTATCATCACAATCTGGAGACAGCCCGCAGTTTTTTCAAGAATATCTGCACCACACACGATTATGAAGAAAACGTTGAAACCATCCGCGCCGCAAAAGCGGCGGGACTGAGTGTTTGCGCAGGTGCGCTGATCGGCTTGGGGGAAAGCGTCACTCATCGCATTGAGCTTGCCGCAGCCTTGCGCAAACTGGATGTCGATTCGATTCCGCTCAATATTCTCAATCCGATCAAAGGTACGCCGCTGGACCATCTGTCCCCCCTGACACCCATGGAAATACTCATGACCATCGCCGTTTTCCGTTTCATGCTGCCGGATAAGGACATCAAACTTTGCGGCGGTAAGGAAAAAAATCTGAGGCAGCTCCTGCCGCTGGGTATCATCGCGGGGGCCAATTCCCTGATGACCGGAAACTATCTGACGACAACGGGCCGGGATAGCAAGCTGGATTACGAAATGATTATTGATCTGGGCCTTACACCAACCCGGGAGATCGACATGTGCCGCTGTGGTATTGATGGCAAAAACGCCTGTATTACCGAATCAAATAAAAAAAAGAAAAAATCGTCGCATCCATAACGGTTCAGCCAGCCGACAAACACAGTTCTTTTATCCGCTATCCGTGGACCTGTCTCTGATGAAACACCCAGCAGGCTTCCCCGATTACGCGGTTGCCTTTTATTTTACTACAGGTTTTATATACCCTTCTATTTTGTGCCTGCTGGTTTCAGCCACACCTTGGTATGTTGATGTTTCTTCAAATTCGACAGACACCCAGGCAAACAATCTTCTTCCTTTTTTAATTTCCCTGTCCTTGAATACTAACTTTTTTGCAATGATATTCCGTTTGCAATTCGAAACCGGTGCCGGATAAACTCCCTTGAACCGGCATAAAAAATCAACCCCTTTTACGATGATCCTCAATGAGCTGAAATACGCAGGCATGCCGCCAGAGATCTCCAATATCAAGACACCGGAATCATAAGTCGCGTCGGCAAATTCCATGATGTGTCGTCCCTGATGCGTGCTGACGCAATTGGAAGTATGTTCGACAGGCTTTTTGTCCCGCTCGCTTATTTTCCCTTCAATTACGCTTTCAAAAGTGCCATCCTCATGCCTTATAATATACCAGGGATAAGAAGATTCATAAGAATCGAAAAAGACAGACCGCATTTTAGGATCAATCGTTAACGTTGATTTAATTTCATCCGTGGTACTTTTATAATCGTTACAGTCTTCACACAATGCCGTCGCCGGGAAACACAGCAACAACAAAGCTACGATGATAAAATTCGACCTGGGGGATATTTTGAATTGTGATAATCGGTTATTGTAACGCCCCGATTTTTTCTGGAAGATGAAGAGTGAATAAACCGGATGGGTTCTCCCCGGTCAGAAACGATGATTCCCACATGCCCGACTGATGCACGGTTGTAGTTTGTACCGGTGAATAAAATGATATCACCTTTTTGACAGTCTTCAAGGGTCACTGTCTCTCCAAAGCCCGAATACGCGGATGAAATTCTGGGGACCTCAATGCCAAAATTTTTATAAACGAAGTGCACAAAGCCCGAACAGTCAAAACCTCTCTCACCGTTGCCGGCATATACATACGGCGTCCCGATAAAAGATTCAGCAAACCTCACAAGGCTGTCCTGCTGATGAACGGCCGGCAGTTTAAACATTTCCGCGCCGGCATCAACTATACTCAGCAGCAGGAAGGCGCAAATGAGAATGGTTTGTTTTATTGACATATTTTTCAAACAATATTCTCAAGACATTTATTTTTGTGGCTTACTTTATAGGAAAATTTCGCGGTATGTCAAGAAAATGTTGGGCATGTGTTAACGGTCGCTGAGCCTGTCGAAGCGCCAGCCCTACCATTATGTTAAGCAATACATAGTTAACAGCGTTTGTACTTTTTCCCCTGACCCTTTTCTTTTTTTTCGTGATATGCAGGAATTGATCCTGAGCAATCCGCAAAACAACGGCGTGTTCGGGGAACGCGCCCTGCTTATAATACAAATGACAAGATTAAGCGGGCTGTTGCCCAAATATCCTTTTCGCTCGCCTAAGCGCGTTTTGAATAACGGCTCAAACAGTTGTCATTACTGATCTTTCGCTGCGCCTTGATTTATGAGACAAAACGCCTTCAATGGCCGCTCAAAGGGATATCGTTTGGGCAACAGTCCGAACATGACTGAACCAACGGGAGTATGCAGGGATTGCTCCCCGAGCAATCCGAAAAATAACGGCGTGTTCGGGGAACACGCCCTACTTATAATATAATGTCAGAATTAATGGTTTGACCATTAATTCTCCTCGTAAAAGTTTCAGGTGGGCTCGAATTCTACATCAGCGGAAGGTGTGATGACGCCTGCTCACTCCGCTTCGGTGTCCGCAATTGTCACATTATCGGAAGTACCCGGGAGGGATTCAACAGCTTTTAATTTGTTGGCAAGCGTCTTCGTCTTTTTCTGCGCGTCGTCCACGGAGCTTGCGGCCTGGTCCAGTCTTTTACGCACCGCATCGAGTGAGTCGCCGAACCGGCCGAACGCCGCCTTCACTTCACCCAGCACTTTCCAGACCTCGCCTGAGCGTTTCTGGATGGCCAGCGTGCGGAACCCCATTTGCAGGCTGTTGAGAAATGCGGCAAAGGTTGAGGGGCCGGAAATCACGATGCGGCATTCGCGCTGAAGCTGTTGAATCAGTTCTGTACGCCGGATCACTTCGGCGTATAATCCCTCCGACGGCAGAAACATAATGCCGAAATCCGTCGTTTTAGGAGGATCGATGTATTTTTGACATATGTCTTTCGCCGCCTTTTTTATGCTGTTCACCAACTGCCGGACAGCATCTTCCGCAACGGATACATCCCCTTTTTCCTGCGCTTCCATTAACCGGGAGTAGTCTTCCATCGGGAATTTTGCATCCACCGGTATCAGCACAAAATCGGAGGGCGAATCGCCCTGGCCGGGCAGCTTGATGGCGAATTCTACAAAATCCGCTCCCGAATCCTTTATCTTGACATTCTTTAAGTATTGCTCCGGAGACAATATCTCTTCCAAAAGCGCGCCCAACTGGACCTCACCCCAGGTGCCGCGTGACTTGACGTTGGTGAGCACTTTTTTCAAATCGCCCACACCCGTAGCCAGTGTGCGCATGTCGCCCAGACCCTGATGGACCTGCTCAAGCCTTTCGGAAACCTGTTTGAAGGATTCTCCCAGGCGTTTTTCCAGCGTGTTTTGCAATTTTTCATCGACGGTTTCACGCATGCGGTCAAGTTGGCGGGTATTGTCTTCCTGGATTTGCTTGAGTTTTGCGTCCATTTGATCATTTTGAATTTTGGCGATGTCGGCCATACGCGTCTGGACGGAATCGCCAAAAGATTTCAGTGAACCCGCCAGTTCCGTTCTTTCCTGCTGCGACTGCGATTGTGTTTCTGTGCGTGACCGGGCAATCTCATCGCGCATGGAACGGTCCGTTCTTTCCTGCGCATCCTGCAAGGCCTCCAGCTTGCCTGACAAAGGCGTCCAGTCAATAGAGCTTCGCTTTAATTGCCAGAGGAGCAGCACCACAATGATCAGAAGGACTGCTAAGATTATGTATAGAATAATTTCCATTCAATCCATCAAAAGCAGGGGTTGGAATAACGTTTGTCGAATATAGCGGCCATAAGTTTCACGTGTCAAGAAAAATCGGGGACTGCCAGTTCAAAAGTGATGATCACACCATTGATTCTGATATCTCGCCAAGGGTCTCTAGCGCCTGCGCTATCTGATCCGACCAGAACGCGGCATTCAGCCGGAAGCAGTTTTGGTATCTGTTGCCCGTGGTGAACAGAACACCCGGGGCGATACCGATTCCCTGTTTCAGTCCCTCTTCGTAAACCCTGAGTGCATCTATCCCTTCGGGTAATTCGACCCAGAGAATGAACCCGCCTTCGGGTCTGCTCACCCGGGTTCCCTGCGGGAAATTACTGATGACGGCATCGCGCATCTGGTTCACCTGACGGGCATAGACCCGGCGAATCTTCCTTAGATGGTGATCATACCCTCCATTGGTAAGAAACTCGGCGACGGCAAGTTGAGTCGGTGAGGCCGTGGCAATGTTGAAGAGGGCCTTGAGCTGTTCCACCTTCTGCTGAAACCTGCCGGGAACGATCCAGCCGATGCGGTAGCCGGGGGCAAGTGTCTTGGAAAAAGAAGAGCATGACAGAACCATGCCTTTCTCATCATGCACCTTGGCAGAGGAAGGATGGACCGGGCCGAAAGCCAGATCACTGTAAACGTCGTCTTCAATGAGGGGAATTTCCTGCTTGCTCAGCAGTTTCACAAGTTCCCGCTTCTTCTCTTCCGGCATGAGGGTTCCGAGCGGATTGTTGAAGTTGGGAATGACAATACACGCCCGGATCGGAGTCTGTTTCATGGCGTAGCTCAAGACCTCCAGGCTCATGCCCTCTCCGGGCACGGAAGGGATTTCAAGGACCTTGAGTCCCAGCCACTGGACCGAATTGAGAAAGGTGTAATAAATGGGAGATCCCAAAGCTACCGTGTCTCCGGAACGGCACGTGGCCAGAAGAGCCAGGTTGACGGCTTCTACACAACCCGAGGTGATAACGATATCGTCTGCGGACACCGTACAGCCCGAATGGAGCAAACGCCTGGCGATCTGTACGCGCAGCTTTCTGATCCCCTGAAATGAACCATAAGAAACGCTCTGACCGGGGAAACGTTTTGATTGGCTTGCCAGCATCCGGTTCAGCTTGTCGGACGGCAGCAGGTCGGTGTTCGGCGCCCCCCGGCCGAGGGGAACCAGGGATGGATCCGCCAATGTACGCATGATCTGCAGGGAGGCATCTCCCAGAATCACATCGTTCGGTGCGACGTATGCCATGGCCACTTTTCGGGACAGCATGGCCTTCGGCTCGGGAGAAGGATAGCGGACGTAATAACCCGACTGGGGACGCGCTTCGATGAGGCCGATATTTTCCAGAGAGGCGTATGCCTCCATGACGGTATTGACACTGACACGCAGCTGGCGACTGAGACTTCGGATGGAGGGTATCCGCTCGTTTGGCCGATACGTCCCTTCCGTGATCATGCCGCTTATTTTTTCGGCGATCTGCCTGTACAGAAACATCGTGCCATTTATGTGATCTGCTCTCATATCTGTATTGTATATCATAACCCCGTGGGTGATGCACATACAGTTATGCCCAAATGTGATGGATACAGTCAGAAATGCATAGCAACTGTGCCCATCGTTAATCTGCGACCCTATGCCTTGTTTGCCATGGATAACGCCTGTATATGAAAAGAAAAAACAGGAGGCATGACCTATGGAGACATTGGACTTTGAAAAGATCGAGAAGATACGCCGTGACAGGAAAGAGGCCCATGATTTCCTGGCTGATCGCTCGAAGGCGTATGGCGCCTTTGTTGACCTTGCCAGGGAAGCGTTCGCAGAGGGAACATTGGACAAGAAAACAAAGGAACTGATGGCCGTCAGCATATCGATAGTCATTCATTGCGAGCCCTGTCTGGTGTGGCATATCGGCGAATCCTTCAGGGCGGGTGCAACCGATCAGGAAATCATCGAATCCATGGAAGTAGCCATGGAAATGGGCGGGGGACCGGCAACCGTCACCGCAAGATTCGCCCTGAAGGTACTGGAATATTTCCACGAGAAGAACAAAGGACAATAGCTGTTCAAGCTGGATGTTCATGCCTGCAACATCAAGGAGGAACAATGGAAGAACAAGCGATAAAAAAATACCATGATGCGGCCATGGGAGAATTACTCCCCGTCCAGACGGATGTCCCGCGCTGCTTTGTCTGCGGACTTGAGAATCCATCCGGCCTTAAACTTCGATTCCGTAAGGAAGGTCCAACCTCTGTCAGCACGCAATTTACCGCTACCTATGACTGGACAGGGTGGGGGAACATCCTTCATGGCGGTTTTCAAGCCCTGCTGCTCGATGAGATCACGGCATGGGTTCCCTTCGGCTTATGGAATGAACGCACCTTCGTCACCAAGGAGATGCGCATACGATACGTCAAGCCCGCATATGTGGAAATGCCGCTATTTATTGTGGGCTATCTGGTGGAGGACATGGAACGGGAAATCATCGTCCGGGGAGAGATCAAAGACGAACGCGGCTGCATACTTTCCGAAGCCAGATGCACCCTCGTGAGGCTCTCAAAAGAGGCCATGGTGCGCATTTCCTGCTAAAGACTTTTTTAACATAATGCCCCGATACCTTCAATAAATGCCCCCTTGACAGCAAGCCACCTCATGCGTATTATACCCCCATGGGGTATATAAATGAATACAGAAAAGAAAAAAATTATCGCCCGTCTAAGACGAATTGAGGGACAGGTACGGGGTATACAGCGCTTAATTGAAGCAGACACGGCCTGTGTTGATGTTTTAACCCAGGTGTCGGCCGTAACGGCCGCCATGAAGAAAACAGGCGCGGCAATCATTTCAACCCACATGAAAACATGTCTTGTTGAATCTTCTGGAAACCAGGGAAAAGAATCGAAGGAATTTTACAATGCATTATCCAGGTTTATTGATCTTTCGTGATCCATACAGGGAGGCCTGTCATGAACAAAAAGAATAGTTTTAATTTGAGCCGACGGTCGTTTCTGAAGATCAGCGGTGGGGTAACCGCTATGGCCGGCTTGAGTCTGCCGAAATCGGCCGGGGCTGCAACGGACCGGCAATTAGCGACGCTCATTGACCTGAGCCTGTGCGACGGATGTGAAAGTTTGCAGGTTCCTGCCTGCGTTTCCGCCTGCAAAACAATCAATAAAGATAAAATTCCTCCGGTTGTGGACAACATTCCCGAACCATGGCCACGCAAAACCATTGAAGACTGGTCAAAGAAGAAAGAGGTCTTCAACCGTTTGACACCTTACAATTTCATCTATATTCATAAAGCGCAGATTGACGGGAAAACCATCTTTGTCCCACGCCGCTGTATGCATTGTGATTACCCGGCGTGCGCAACTATCGTCGGTGTTGAGCTGCCGTTTTTGGGAGCGGACATTGCGTCTTGATGCAATGATCCGTGCCAAAAACCAAGCGTAGCGCAGCCGCCCCCAAGGGGCGGGGTCCGCTCTAACGGCCTTGATAGACGGAGCGTGAGCGGAGCCAGAAAGGTCGGTGGAGCGGATGCTCAACACCGACGATAGGACGAATGGCCTATGGCCAAGCGAGCATTAGCGAGCGGTCCGTCCTATCTGCCCTTTTTCAGCCAATCACAAAGAAAAAAACAGCGCGGTGGTGATTGAGCAGAATCAGTGTTTCGGCGGAGCCAAATGCAAGGATGTCTGCCCCTGGGAAATCCCCCAGCGCCAATCCGGCGTGGGAATCTATCTCCATGTGCTGCCGGGTTTTATGGGCAACGGCGTGATGTATAAATGTGACCTTTGCAATGAACGTCTGAAGGAAGGGAAACTGCCCCGTTGCATCGAGGTATGCCCGCGCAAAGCGATGCTCATTGGTCCCAGGAGAGAAATTAAAAAAGAAGCCGATGAACGCGCACGCGCAATGAATGGTTTTATTTACGGCAAAGCTCAAAACGGAGGGACATCCACCTTTTATGTTTCACCCGTGCCTTTCGAACAGATCAACAAAACCATGCGGAAAAAACCGGGGCAGCCGGATGTGAAACGGCGAATGGCTTCCACCGATCCTCTCGGCAAAGCAGTCCTGGCAGCGCCTGCTCTGGGTATTATCACCGCGGGTGCACTTAACTGGATCTCCCGCCGTAAAGAACAGATGAAAAAAGGAGGAGGAACACCATGATTGAGAAAATCCTCGCTCACAAAAATCTCGTTGCCCGGCACAGCAGGCTTGAGCTGATGGAACACTGGGCGATCGCCATTTCGGGCCTCGTCCTGCTCTTTACAGGTATCTTCGAACTGCCCGTTGTCAAACGCTATTATATTATTACCCTTCCGGGCCTGGGCTGGTCGGCCGATTTTATCACTTCATTATACATGCATTACGCGGCAGCCTTTGTTTTCTCGACCGCTGGGATATTCCACCTGGCCTATCACGGACTGCGGGGCGAAAAAGGAATGCTTCCGCAAAAAGGGGACACTGCGGCATCGATCTCCGTTATGAAAAGTCTTATCGGTATCGGCAAGGAGCCGCCCATGCACAAATACCTGCCGGAGCAGCGGCTGGCGTGCGTGGGCATGGCCTTCATCATGCTGATGCTGATTCTTTCCGGACTGGTCAAAACCTATAAAAATATTTACGCCCCGGATATGTCGCATGCGGTGCTTTTATGGGCCACGTGGATCCACAATATTGGTTTTATTTTTCCTCTCATTCCTGGCGCACATGGCGGCCATCGCGCTTAAGCCCAACTGGCCGATGGTGCGCGGTATCTTTACGGGAAAAGTGCGCCTCGATTACGCCCGTCACCGCCATTCCCTATGGCTCAACGAGATCGAGCAGGCACAGACTGTTCCAGCGGCAGTTTCAGACGAAACAACGCCATCTGCAAATACCGATCCGGCAGAGGTTGGACAATCCATCCCGCCGCTGGAAACTCAACAGCCCGAAAACGGAGATACGCGAGCTGTAGAGTCTGCCGAACAGGACGGGGACAAACTTCCTCAAACCGGCGAATGAAACTCCCTGCCGCAAGCAGCGTGGTATATCCGGGAGCTATCATTCTATTCGCCGCGAGCGGCGGGAAATCCTCCCTGTGAGGTTCCACCACCAACAATTATTCAATGATAAAAATTTAACTGCTCTTTGCATAACACGCTTTCTTTTCCGTCAATTCAAGATCATACAGCAAGAAGATAATTATCTGTCAATATATTTTTGTGTTGCGTATCGATTTGACCCATATTTTCCTTCAATATCAGATCATCTTCCCCATATGTATGGCATTTCACCCCTCCTCAACCAAACTTTGTATCTGGCTTACCCGGTTCCTTCCATTTTTCTTGGATTCATACATGGCCATATCGGCCTTCCTGATCAGGGTGGCCCGCTCGCGCGCATCCCTTTGTAATTCAGAAACGCCAACGCTGATCGTCACTTTTAGTGGCTTCTCCTTATTTTCAACTTCCAGGGACTCTATTTTCTGCCGTAACTGCTCCGCAACCCCCAATGCGGCCGCTATGTTTGTCTCCGGCAAAATTATCGCAATCTCCTCACCCCCGTATCGTGCCACAATGTCCGTTTTCCGGCAACTGTTCCTGATGGTGTTGGAAACCTCCTGCAATACAATGTCTCCGACCTGATGCCCCCACTTGTCATTAAAATCCTTAAAGTGATCGATGTCGATCATCATTAACGACAGCTTCCTTTTGTGGCGCTGGGCCAAGAGAATCTCCTGCTGCAGCATATTTTGAAAATAGTCGTGATTGTACAGACCAGTCAGTCCGTCCGTGGCCGCTTTCTGCGATAGTTCCAGACGGCCGGCAGCCGACAGGCAGATGATCTCCAGAGTCTCGATCCGCTCTTCCGTGAAGATATTCGTTGCCAAGTTGTTTTCCAGATACAGCAAGCCGATAAGTTCCGACTCGCCGGCAAGCCCCACTGTGATCGGCAGAGACAGGATCGAACGGACCAGATGATCTTTGATGTAAGTCTCCGACTCTAATTGTGGCAGCTTTTCCTGGGGTTCCTGGGCATTGTGGATCACTACGGACTCCTTCATCCGGCTCACATAATTCACGACAGATAACGATAATTGATTGCTCTCTCCCACAGGGATGGATTGCAGGATCGATACCTTCTCGCTGTCCACGGACCCTTCCGCTTCGATATACAACGTATCATCCTCTTTACGCAGGAGCAACAGGCCCTTCTGCGCGCCTGCAAACTCAATTGCAGTCCGGATCGTCTTCTCGATCATTCTGCTGTGGATCTTCTCCTCCGCAATAATCTTCAATGACTTCTTCAGTGTCCCCATGTCAATACGACCAGCCGTTACGCTGCCTGTTGTGTTTTTCAGGCTCTCCGATACAGAAACGGCCTGACCCGAGGAGGCAAACCATTGCGGATACTTCTCGTCAAGCTGGCGGACTTTTGCCGTCGCTCCCCACTTTTGATAGCACGCGCGGGCCTCGTTCATGTAAGCGCGGGCGACAAAATCACGGCCGCGCTCCAGGCAGAATCGGGCCGCCAGTTCATAGGCTATTGCCTCGTCCTGCATATATAAATTTTTTCGTGCCTCGGTGATGGATGCGTCGTAAAGCTCGAGAGCCTTCTGTGTTTTATTCCTTAAGCGCGCGATTTCGGCATCGATGAGATGGAGTTTATGCAGGTAATTCATCGGGGCATGGTGAGCCCATTTCTTCATTTTTTTTCTGCCCTTCATGATCCGTTTCCACAGGAGTTTCTTATCCTTTTCAGAGGAGTTCTTATATATCGCACAACATGCTAGCGTGGTATAGAAAAAATAGAGGGAAATATATATAGTCCCCGGAAGGGCGGCCAGACGTTTGCGAGCGGCGCTTGCTTGTTCCAGCAGCAGATCGTACTTTTCGAAGAGAAATGAGAGCATAATCATCCATGGGTAGGGTGAAATGAATTTTTTATTCTCTTTATCAATCTTCTCATCTATGTAATATGGCCCGTCAAAAATGCAAGGATCTGTTTCACAATATCTTAGATTATGAACGATTTGGGCGTTTTTATTGAGCAATTTAATTGACGTTTCATGCTTGATCCCCTTGAGCATCTTTAACGTTTGAAGAACCTTACCCTCCACTTCATCAAGGGGAAAGCCTGCATACAGCATATGATTGCAGAAAGCCTGAATTGTCAGCGAAGCGAACTCGAAATCACCTTCATCAAGGGCCCTATGAGAAGCATCCTGAAGGTCCTGCAGGGTGGTTCGTAAATGGTGTTTCCAATGGGCGATTAAGAAATTGTACACGAAATAAATGGAGGCGGATTGATATATGTTTTTATTCTGTTTCATTGTATCGAATGCCAGGCGGGCGTAATGGTATCCGGTGTCAATTAAACCCATATGAATGCAGACAGATCCATACGTTATAATCAAATATAATACCTCGAAGTTTATACCGTATTTCAGGGCATTTTTTACAATAAAATGAATCCCGACAAGAACCAGTTCGGGTCTCACCATATAGAGTGAAGGGCCAGTACTGCTACCTATATTGAAGACTATTTCTATAACCGGATCTGATAATATACGCAATTTTTCCTGCTTTTTTAGATTCATAACAGCAAGAATGATTCTGGTTGATATAAAAGATATAAGGGCATCCATCTTGGTCGCGTCCGATGGCATTTTCAAACCCAGTTTTTTTACAGAACGTATTCCGGCTTCAACTGATTTTTTCATTTGCCCCTGGGCCGCAAGCGCAAGAACCTGCACCCTGTATACATGAGCCTTGTCAAGTTCGGTCCGCGCGTAGATGAGAATATTCGTTGCCAGGGTTTCCATGCAGGAATAATCCCTTAACAAGAATGAACATTCAACCGCCTCAAAATAGAGATTATAGAGAAGTTCATAATTGTTCTTCCACATGTTCCTGGTATGATCGTCATTCCCGGGCGAGAAGGGATCGGGGATGAGCAACCGCAAGCCAGCCGTGATATAATGGTATGCGGAATCGTACGCTGCTGATTTTTTCGCCTTACGCCCCGCTAAAAGATTTAACCGGGTGATTTTAATTTTTTCATCTTCATCAGTTAATAGGGAAAGTGCTAAATTAAAATGGTCAATTATATACAGTATCTTATCCTGGATTTCCTCCTCGGGGGTGGAGGCAAGAAGATGCAGGCCGATGCGATAATGCATACGCTGTTTTTCCTCATCCGGGATCAGGGAATAAGCGGCCTCTTGTATGCGGTCATGGAGGAAATAATATGTGTCCACCTTGCGGTAAATCAGGTCTTCCGCAATCGCGATTGACAGCACCCTCAGGGTTGCCTCAATCGTCTCATTCCGAATAACCGCTATGGTTTCAAGATCGAACCTGTTGCCGATACTCGCGCATACTTTAAGGACATCAATAATATCCGGGGACAATGTCGATATCTTGGCGGCCATCAGCTCAACAACGTTCGCGGTGACCTCCAATTTCTTGATCTCCTCGATATTCCACTGCCATCCCAGATCCGGATCAATGGTAATATGTTTACGGTCGTATAGTGTTTTCAGAAACTGATTTACAAAAAAGGGATTGCCTCCTGTTTTTTTATGAATAATCTGCGCCAGGCCTGTTGATGCGGATTCATCACACCGCAAAAAGTTCGAAATAAAAACGGTTACATTCTGAACACTCAGAGGTGCCAATGAAATTGTTTGTATCTCCACCTCATTCCCGCGTGCTTCTTTCAGAACCTCAGTGAGCTGATGGGTCTCACCAACTTCATTGTCACGGTAAGCCCCGATAATAAAAAGATATTTCAGCTCCGGGTCCGCAATGATCTCCCTGAGCATTTTAAAGCTCCCGGAATCGGCCCACTGTAAATCGTCAAGAAAAAGAACTATGGGATGATCAGCCCGGCAAAAGACCGCAATGAATTTCTTAAACACCAGCATATACCTGTTCTGCGATTCCTCCAGGCCAAGCTCGGCCACCTCGGGCTGGACCCCGGTTACGAGTTCCACGACAGGAATAACGTCTGTTATAATTTTTCCGTTAGGCCCGAACGCGGTGACCAGGTTTTCCTTCCATGCGGCGATCATATCATCGCTTTCCGAAAGGATTTGCCGGATAAGCCCCTGAAACGCCTGGATGATGGCGCTGTAATGCACGTCCCGCCTGAACTGATCGTATTTGCCGGAAATAAAATATCCCCTCTTTTCGATAATGGGCTTATAAATCTCATTGATCAGGGCCGACTTCCCGATGCCGGGATTTCCGGAGACCATCATGATCTCCTTCTTGCCCTGACTGACCCGGTCAAATGCAGACATCAACTGGCCAATCTCCCGCTCACGACCATAGAGCTTCTGCGGGATATTGAACCGGATGGAAACATCCTTCCGTGCCAGTTCAAACGACGCCACCTTCCCTGTACGTTCCAGACTCTGCAAGCATTCCTGCAGATCCGCCAGTAACCCAAAGGCGTTCTGATAACGCTCCTCCGCCGTCTTTGCCAATAGCATCATGATGATATCCGAGACCGCGGCGGGAATCGCATCATCAAGTGCCGACGGCGCAACCGGCATCTTTGCCATATGGGCGTGAATAATCTCCATGGGATCATTCGAAACGAACGGTGTCTGCCCTGTCAACATCTCGTAAAACGTAACGCCCAGGGAATACAGATCCGTCCGGTAATCGATGGTACGGTTCATCCGACCCGTCTGCTCCGGCGAGATGTAAAGCAGAGTCCCTTCTATCACATCCGGATGATATATCTCGTCATTTACATGTGTTAAAACAGACGATATGCCGAAATCCGTGATCTTGACTCTGCCGCTTTCAAGGTTGATCAGGATGTTGTGCGGCTTGATATCCATGTGGATGATCTTTTCCTTGTGTAAGTCGCCCAGGGTCCGGGCCATCTGAACGGCAATTTTCAGAAATGCGGAAAGGTCAAAGCGTTTCACATCCATGACACACTTCAGGGAAATGCCGTCGAAATCTTCCAGGATTAAGACAAAACCATCCTGATAATTCACAATATCATAGGTCTTGATGATGCCGTCCAGATCAAGGTTCTTGATCAGATTATACTCCTGCTGGAATCGGGCAAGGTCGGAAAGGGTGGGACATTTGGTCTTCAGTATTTTAACAATGATCGTCTTAGACGAACCCTCACGGAGACCCCGGTAAATCAATGAACTTCTGCTCTCATTGATCTTTTCCAGAATCTCGTATCCGGGTAGAGGTTGTAACATGTAAGACCCTTTCTCCACGGACGGCTAAACAATGAAGGGAAAATACGGACTAATTATTCTAATGATAAGGTTACTCTCACTTATTGAAAAGAACTCATAAAACCACAAATATATATTACCTTATTTTTTAACAATATTGTACTACTTTCATATAAAATAATGTGCACTTGAATTATTGATTATGGCGTGAAAAATGTGAAATGTGTGAAGCTTATTTATTCTTTTTTGAAGTTGATTGCAAATATTTTCATTTAGCCTCAAGAAGATCAAACCGAGGCGTACAGCATTTTTATATCCGGCATTGATTTGCTGGGCTTTAATCCTGCCTGACACAGGTCGAGTTCTTTCTATATAAGTTGATACCATTTAGGTTTCTTTGGCTAACTTTGTCGGTCCCGCTTTTAATGGGATAAGCTTCTTCAGCGTATATAAAATACGCCGGATGCCTGACCGGCGAATGCCTGGGCATGATGGTGCACGGCATCTTTACAGGGAAAGTGCGCCTGGATTACGCCCGACACCGCCATTCCCTGTGGCTCAAAGAGATTGAGCAGGAGCACGCCCTGCCCGCGGCAGTTTCAGATGAAACAAAACCATCTGCAAAAACAGATCCGCCAGCGGCGGCTCAACCAATACCCCAGCAAGAAACACAGCAGCCTGCCGGGGAGAAGATACAAGACAAAAATTCGGCCATAGAGGATGAAGAAAAGCCTCCTCAAACCTGTGATTAAGCGACAGGAAAAGCATTCCGGCTTTACTATCGTTCATCCTTTCCGTATTTCAGAAAAGAGCTGCAGACGCCGTGCATGGAATTGTCTTTAGCGGTAAACGCTGACAGTCAAATACTATTTGCATTTTTTCGTTCAAAAGAATAGAAAGACATACACAATTTCCAGCTGCTTACGCATTATTCCCGTTGTGCATCTTAAATCAGGGATAACCCTATGTGCCCGTCTTTTGACGAAACACAAAAAGATGAATACCTCTCCCGCCTCAATCGCGTCATCGATTATATACAAAAACACTATGATGAGGATTTAAACCTGGCAAAACTTGCTGACGTTGCCTGCTTCTCAAAATTCCATTTTCACCGTTTGTTCCGTGCGCTGGTCAGTGAGACATTGAATGACTTCGTCAGGCGCGTCCGTCTGGAAAAATCCGTGCAGAAGCTCACCCGGGAAACATCCAAATCCATCACCCAAATCGCCCTCGATTGCGGCTTTTCGAGCTCCCAGAATTTTGCCAAAATATTCAAATCACAATTCGGTGTGCCGCCTTCGGTGTTCCGAAATGAATTTGACTGGGACAACTGGAAAATTAAAATTGAAAACTTAAGGACAAAAGATAAACAGGGCCTGGACCCTTCTGAAGCTTTTTTATACGACATTTACCGCGACAAACGTCAGCTGCCGATCCATAAGCTCCTGGGTAAATGGCCGGTGGAAAATGTAAAAATCGCAGACTGGCCTCCGTTTCATGTAGCCTACGTTCGAAGCATCGGTCCTTACAAGGAACGAACCATCCAGCCTGCCTATAAAAAACTGCTTCAATGGGCGGCCCCCCGGGGTCTTGCCAACGAAAAAATGATCGTGCTGGGTGTCTTCTGGAGCAACCCCGATATCACACCGGAAGACAAACTGATCCACGATGCCTGTATCATCGTGCCGGAATCGGTCAAAGCAGACCGATGGATCAACACCCAGGTTCTTCCTGGCGGGAAATTTGCCGTTCATCATTGTGAAATAGAAGCAAAAGATAATGATGAAGCCTGGATGAATTTCATTATCAACTGGCTGATATCCAGCAACTATCAGCCGGATGACCGCCCCCATTATCAAATCCATTACAATGATCCCGAAACACATCCCCTGAAGCATTTGATTCTGGATCTCTGCATGCCTGTGAAGCCGCTTTACGAATAACACAAACAGCCCTGAACATAGCAAGATTGGAAACAAAAAAAGCAATTCACGCCAAGAAATCACAGACCCACCGTTTTATAATCAGACCGCATCCGACCACCGGACGTAAAATTCAATCATGTGAGGAGGAACATACTATGGGATTTGTCAGATCATTTCAGGAGATCATGGCCAATACAAAAACAACCGCTGATTTTTATGACGCGGAAATGCTCAGCGTCTTCTGGGAAACCGAACCTGCGATCATTGAGCGTTTGCTGCCGCCGCCATTGAAACCGGCTGCCACGCCCGTGGCCATGGCTTTTGTGGCAAACTATCCAAAAACCGGTTTTGGCGTTACGTATCGGGAAAGCGCACTTTTTGTCAGTGCCGAATATAAGGGAGTCGAAGGAAATTATTGTCTGGCCATGCCGGTGACTGACGATATGGCCATGGTTTACGGCCGGGAATATTACGGCTACCCGAAAAAAATGGCCGAGGTCCACATCACGCAAAACAGCGACAACTTCGCGGGATGGACACAGCGCCGCGGTTACAGGTTTATGGAAGTCCAGGCCAAACTTACCGGGAAGTTCAATGACCCCGAAGCTGAAAAGAAGCTTGCTCAGCGAGTCAACAAAGACGGGGCATTCTCGGGAATCGCCTTCACCTACAGATTCTTTCCCGGACCGAACGCAGAGTTGGCGGATTACAATCCCTGGCTTGTCCGGCAGGAAACCGTCTTCAGGCCCAAAACCATCAAGTTTGGCGAAGCGGAAATCACGTTTCATAATTCACCTTTCGATCCCTGGGCCGAAGTGGAAGTGGTGAAAATGCTGGGGGCGGTTTACATGGTGGGAGACAGTTCCATGCTGCCCGGACAATCAGTTACCCGGGTCGATCCCATACAGTTTGCCCCTTACGCATTTAAAGGGACAGACATGTAACGGAATCCATCCATGAAAATGGTTATAGAATGACGACTGAATGACCGGCGGCGCATTGGCATCATGCTTACCGACGCCGTTCCTGCCTGGTTTATCAACATGATCTGAAGATATCAAAATTCAGCACAATTCCGGATGTCCATACAGGCAGAAAAAATAATCCTTGACAAAAAGATACCTTACTAGTAAGGTATATTACAAATGATAGTTGGGATTTAAGGACGCGGACATCCAATGCTGAAAACATCCACCTATGAAGACCTGACCATTTATAAAATGGGGAGAAGCATCGGGAAATTTGTTCCCTATTTTGTCCATGCCTTTTTACTGGAAGACACGCTGATCGATACGGGTACCGGTTTTGCCGGTGTTGAATTCCTGTCAGCCCTGAAGGGGAAAAAGGTTAACCGGATCATCAACACGCATTATCATGAAGACCACACCGGCAATAATCATCGAATCCAGCAAACGTATTCTGCGGCGATCCTCGCTCACCGGGATTCCATTCCGTACATCAGTCATCCACGCAACGTTAAGTTGAAATTATATCAGAAACACATCTGGGATTATCCGGATGGCTCCAAAGCGACAGAAATCGAGGATTTCGTTGTCATCGGCCCATATCAATTCCAGGTCATCCATGTTCATGGCCACTCGGCAGGTCATATCTGCCTTTACGAACCTCATAAAAAATGGCTTTTTACCGGAGATATGTTTTGCGGCGTCAGGAACATTTACCTGCGCCGGGATGAAGATTTCGACCGGATGCTTTCCTCACTGGAGGATCTATCAATGCTTAAAATTGACACGCTTTTTTGCAGCCTCAAGGGTGTGGTGGTAGGCGGCGGCAATGCTTTGTCGGAAAAAATCAAATACATGAGAAACCTGCGAAGCGAAATCTTAAGCCTTCATCAAAAAGGGATGCCTCCGGGAAAGATCAGAAACAAACTGCTCGGCAGGGAAGACCTGATGTTCTATGTAACAGGCGGACACTTCTCAAAACAGTTTTTAATCAACAATATTCTGGCTTCGCAATACGGCAAGGCCCCGGTTGAATAAGGAATTCTTCAACGCAAAGGAACGTTTATGTCAGTCAAATATATTATTCTCGGTGGTTTGATGTTCAGCTGCTCCCACGGTTATGAGATCAAGTCCCAAATGACTCAAAAAATGTTTGGTGAATTCGGCATCAATGACGGACAGCTGTATCCAACCTTGAAGAAACTGGAAGCGGACGGTCTTGTCGTAAAAACTGTAAAGCATCAGGACGGCGCACCGAGCCGCCACGTCTATTCGATCACCGACCGGGGACGGGTGGATTTTCTACAGTGGCTTGAAAACGCAGAGGGAGAAGACCGGTCCTTCCGGTATGACTTCTTCCGCAAGGATCTTTTCTGCATCAAGTCCAATTTTCTCCGCTTCATGCCGAAGAATAAAGCGATCGAAAAGATCCGGCACCAGATTGACGCGGTGACTAATACGATCGCTGATTTGAAAACAGCCCGCAGCCACATGATCGAAAGAAAAGTCGACCCCTTGCATGTCAAGGTCTGGGAATATGGAATCATGAATTACGAAACCCGTCTTGAATGGTTAAACGGTTTTTTAAAGGAGGTCCAAAAATGGCGGAAGTAAAATATTGTCTGCACTGCGGTCACGAACTTTCGACAAAAAATATCAACGGCAGGGATTACCTCGCATGCCCCGTACAGGGCTGTGATTATGTCTTTTGGAACAATCCGCTTCCAGTAGTCGCGGCTCTTATCGAATATCGGGGAAATGTCCTTCTGGCGCGAAATAAGGCCTGGCCGCTGAAGTTTTTTGGCCTGATTACAGGATTTTTGGAAAAAGGCGAATCCCCGGAAAATGCCGTTATCCGTGAAGTGAAGGAGGAGCTTGATCTTGACGCAAGGGTGCAGGGCTTGATCGGCGTCTATCCGTTTCCGGAACAAAACCAGGTCATCATCGCCTACCACGTCTCGGCGGAAGGCGAGATCAAAATGGGGGAAGAACTGGCCGAGGTGAAATCCATTCCACCCGAGCAAGTGCGACCGTGGCCATTCGGAGCCGGACCCGCCGTCAAAGACTGGCTGGAAAAAAACCGCAAAGCTTAAAAGGTGAATCAGATCAATCAAAGATGTTCCTATGCTGAACGGGGAGTAGAAAATGATGAGCCAAAACAGCATGTCTGCCGCAGGTTCTGCCATCCTGCTGATCGTGTCCAATGTGCTGTATCACATCAGCCAGAAATCCATACCTGCCGGCGTGAACCCCATTGTATCCATTATTGCAACTTTCTCCACGGCCCTGGTGATTTGCCTGCTGATCCTTCCGGTATTTGCTGATATCCATACGATCAAAACTCACATCATTAAGTTGACCTGGGCCAGTTATTTATCCGGACTATCCTGCGCGGGAATCGTACTGGGGCATGTTCTTTACTACCGTTCGGGCTGGTCGCTGAGTTCGGGGACATTGTTTTCCTACGTGGCAATCTGCATCATCCTGATTCCCGCGGGTTTGTTCATTTTTCACGAGAAAATGACGCTGTCCAAAATCGCCGGAATCATCGTCTCGCTTGCCGGATTATATCTGATGACAAGAAATTAGCAAAATGGATGATCAGGGAAAAACGTTTCACATTGCAATCATGGATGAAAGAACTCCGGAGGAAAAGCCATGCTGAAAATAAATCAAAACAGCTGCACAAACTGTGCGGCCTGCTATGATGTCTGCCCTTATTACGTTATGGGGAAGGAGAAAAACACCGGCAGGGTCTTCATCCGCTATCCCGACCAATGCCGATCCTGCGGGCACTGCATTGCCGTCTGCCCGGCCGGGGCCGTTATTCATGACAGTCTGTCCCTTACCGATTTTGAAAAAGCATCAAAAGTCGAGATTCCGCCCACTGTACTCAAGGAGCATATTCTCCAGCGGCGTTCTGTCCGGATATACCAGGACTGGCCCGTTCCTGATCAGGCGCTGAATGATCTGATTGAAACCGGCGCCTGCGCGGGGACCGGCGCCAATACTCAGTCCGTCCGCTTTATCGTGATAACGGATAAATCTGTTTTAATGAAACTTGAAGAAATTGTTTTTGATATCTGCTGGAAGGCCGGTCTGAAATTCTTTGGTGGGAAAGGCCCGTTGTTTCGCCTGCTCTCCGGAAAATTCGGTCCTGAAATAACCTCCTGGTTCAGATCGTATCATGACATTTTTCGGCACCGGAGGGAAAACAACGAAATAGCCGGATCTGTTTTTCGTAATGCGCCGGCCGTCATTCTCGCACACGACCTGGCCCGCAATCCTCTTGGCGCTATCAATTGCGCCGTCGCCATGCGAAACATGGAATTATTGGCGCCCGCCATGGGTTTGGGCACCTGCTGGACCGGCTACATGATTTCCGCGGCCGCCAATAAATCCAAGACCATCAATACTTTTCTCGGTCTTGACAAAACACGTCGGATTCATGGCGGCATCATGGTGGGCTATCCGAAATTCCGTTACAGCCTTAAAATTCCACGGGGCATGAACATGCAAACCATTAGAATTTAATCGTCAACGGTCAGGGAGTTCATAAAGAAGGAGGGATTTCATGATGGATTATATTTTACTCGCGGGCGCGGCGTTGAACTTTACCGGCAGTCTCAAGATGTTCAGGGAAATCTGCAAAGCCCCGCCTTTGGAATCAGATTCTGAAGAATATCTCCAGCTGAAGCTGTTTGTCGCAGGTGTGGCCGCAACATTTGGTTCGCTTTATGTTTACCTGTTTTTTAACCCGGCATTGATAGTTCCTATTCTCATTTTCGGCGCCGCATTAAAATCGTGGGCGTTTATCACAAGTCTCGTCTTATATCGCATGAAACTCCTTCGTTTTAAGGCATTTAGTGAATTTGGGCTTTCCAACGGCATCGTCGCAGTCTTATTCTGGGTATTGATTGGATGGAAATGGCCGGGGTAAATTTCAGGTTTGGTATCCGTTCTGCAATATTGTTTTACGAATAAAAAAATGTTGACATCCTATTCCTGCATTGCTATATGTTTTAAAAATTGGGTGAAATAAGAACAGGAAATGAAAAATATCGCAGTAAAATTAAATCTTAATATCTGGTGGTGGTGGAACCTCACAGGGAGGATTTTCCGCCGCTGATCTTTTATATCTAAAGTTAAAGCCGTGGAGACCCTCTCAGGACTCCACGGCTTTTTTGTTTGTATCAACCGAAAGGCCGTGATGAAACTCACGGCCTTTTGTTTTTTCTGATGCTTGCCGAAAACAGGGAGCAAGCAATATTTAAACCGTAAGATTATCCCGCGCGTAAAGCACGCCGGGATTAAGGACAACACTAAAGGAGAATTTATGTACCAGCCCAAATTGCCGGAATTTGAAACATTCACCAGAAGAGGAAACCTGATTCCCGTCTACCGGGAAATTCTTGCTGACGTCGAAACACCGGTTTCCGTTTTAAAAAAACTGCAGCACAAGGATCACGTCTACCTGCTGGAAAGTGTTGAAGGCGGAGAGAAATGGGGACGGTATTCGTTTATCGGAACGGATGCGGGGGTTGTATTCAAAGTCCGCGGTCCCAAGGTGATCGTTGAAGAAAAAGGAAGAGTATCCAAGCGGGAGCATAAAGGCGATCCGCTAAACGCGATGCGTGAATTGCTCAGTCGTTATAAGCCGGTCTCCATGCCCGGACTGCCCCGCTTTTTCGGAGGCGCAGTCGGCTACCTGGGTTATGACATGGTGCGCTATTTTGAAAAGCTTCCCGACGCACCTCCTGACGATCTGAATTTGGATGAATCTGTCTTTGTCATCAGTGATTCGCTCGTGATTTTTGATAACACCCGCCACACGATCAGGGTGGTGGCTTGCGCCTATACGGAAGACGCGGATTCACCCGAAGAAGCCTATGCGGAAGCCTGCAGGAAGATCGATGAAATGATCAGTCTTCTTGAAGCCCCGGCCGTTTCATCTGAGCCTTTGCCAAAAACAAGCGGCGTGGCCTTTGAATCCAACATGACGCCAGATCAGTACAAGGCCATCGTGGAGAAAGCCAGGGGCTATATTGCAGCGGGTGACGTCATACAGGTGGTGCTGTCTCAGCGTTTCTCCACACCCTGCCAGACCGATCCGGTTGATCTTTACCGGGCGTTGCGTTATGTCAACCCCTCTCCGTATCTGTTTTTTCTCAAGCTGGATGATCTGATAATGATCGGCTCCTCCCCGGAAGTCATGGTGCGCCTTGAACAAAGCGACGTGGAACTGCGCCCGATTGCCGGAACCCGCAAGCGCGGCAGGACCGAACAGGAAGATCGGGCCCTGGCCGATGAATTGCTCTCCGATGAAAAAGAGCGGGCCGAACATGTCATGCTGGTCGACCTGGGCCGGAATGATCTGGGACGCATTGCCGAAGCCGGTTCCGTGCAGGTCAATCAGTACATGGTGGTGGAAAAATATTCGCACGTCATGCATCTGGTCTCCAATGTACGCGCGCAGCTGGCTAAGGGAAAGGATGCGTTTGATGTCCTTGCGGCGACATTTCCGGCAGGAACACTTTCCGGCGCTCCAAAAGTCCGCGCCATGCAGATCATTGATGAGCTCGAACCATTGAGGCGCGGCCCATATGGAGGCGCGGTCGGTTATTTCAGCTTCAACGGCAATATGGATCTGTGCATTACGATTCGCACCATGGTCATCAAAGACGGTAAAATATTCGTTCAGGCCGGCGCGGGCATTGTCTATGACTCCCAACCCGAAACCGAACACCAGGAAACGCTCAACAAGGCGCGCGGCATGCAGATGGCCGTGAAACTTGCCGCAGGCGGATTTGTTCTCGAGAATGGAAACTAGGAGTATCTTATGATATTGATGATCGATAATTATGATTCATTTACGTTTAACATTGTCCAATACCTGGGGCAAATGGGTGAAGACGTTCAGGTTTATCGTAACGACAAAATAACGCTGGACGACATTCACAAGCTCAAACCGCAGGCGGTTTTTCTCTCGCCCGGACCCGGTGCGCCGCGAGAAGCCGGGATCACCGTGGATGTTGTGCGCGAATTTTATAAAACCGTGCCGCTCATGGGTATTTGCCTGGGACATCAGTCGATCGGCTACGCATTTGGCGGTGACATCGTTCGTGCCGACCGGATTATGCACGGCAAGACATCCGCTGTTCAACACGACGGCAAAACAATTTTTACGGGACTGCCCAATCCTTTTACCGCCGGTCGGTATCATTCGCTCGTTGTGCGCCCGGAAACACTGCCTTCCTGTCTGGAAGTAAGCGCACGGACAGACGAGGGGGAAATCATGGGACTGCGCCATAAAGAATACCCGGTGGAAGGGATACAGTTTCATCCGGAATCGGTTCTCACACCTCAGGGAAAAAGAATTTTACGGAATTTCTTAAAAACAACCGGACGAAAGGAGCGATCGTTATGATCAAAGAAGCCATTGACAAAGCGGTAAGAAGAATTGATCTGCCGGAAGCTGAAATGATGGCGGCAATGGAAGAGATCATGGGAGGCGAGGCTACACCCGCTCAGATCGGATCTTTCATCACGGCACTGCGCATGAAAGGTGAAACCGTGGAGGAAGTGACCGGCGCGGCACGCATCATGCGCCAGAAAGCCACGCGTGTAAATGCCTGCGCGACAACCATCGTGGATACCTGCGGTACTGGCGGTGACAAGCTCAACACGTTTAACATTTCCACGACAACGGCTTTTGTTGTGGCGGCGGCGGGGATTATTGTCGCCAAGCACGGCAACCGGGCCGTCTCCAGCGGTTGCGGCAGCGCCGATGTGCTCGAAGCGCTGGGTGTCAATATCAGCGTCGACCAGGAAATCGTGGAAGAGTGTATTCAGCAGATCGGTATCGGCTTTCTGTTTGCACCCAAACTGCACGGCGCTATGAAATACGCCATCGGCCCGCGCCGCGAAATCGGGATCCGCACGATCTTCAACATGCTGGGGCCACTCACCAATCCCGCGGGAGCGACCGCTCAACTGCTGGGCGTTTATGATCCGAAGCTCACGGAAATGTTCGCCGACGTTTTGAAAAACATGGGAACAAAAAGAGCGTTTGTCGTCCACGGCCTAGACGGGCTCGATGAAGTTACCATTACCGGCGAAACCCGTGTTGCTGAACTGAAAGACGGCATCGTCCGCACCTACAACATCCATCCGAAGGATTACGTCGGAAACACTTATCCGCTGAACGATATCCGCGGCGGTGATCCGACCGTAAATGCGCAGATCACCAGAGATGTTCTGTCCGGCAAACCGGGCGCATGCAGGGATGTCGTCCTGATGAATGCGGCGCTGGCGATCGTCGCCGGTGAAAAAGCGGCAGATATCAAAGAAGGCGTTGAGCGGGCGGCGGACTGTATTGACAGCGGTGCAGCAGTTAAGAAGTTGCAGGCACTCATTGAGATGAGCAACAGCTAGCTTCCTCTCACTTGATGGGTTAGGGTTAGGGTGAAAAATGAAAAAGTCAGGGAGTGTTTATACAACACCCCTCCCCTCATCCACTCCCGCACGGAGACTGTGTCGCAATTCTTCTTTGTCATCACGAGACGCCTCTCAGGCGTCGTGGTAATCTCATCTATTTGAGAACTTATGAGATTGCTTCGGTCGTTTCCCTCCCTCGCAATGACATAGCGACAAAAACCCCACGGGGAGGGGAAGTCATAAACGAGGAATAAATGATTTTAGATCAAATTATCAAAACTAAAAAAGAAGAAGTGGCGGCGCTGAAAAGCACCACAACCCTGCCTGTATTGCTGGACATCATCGCAGGGCTTTCACCCTGCCGCGATTTCCGGACGGCCATCAGAGGCAAATCATGTTCCATTATCGCCGAGGTGAAGTGCGCGTCGCCGTCGCGCGGCAGACTGGTTGAAAATTTTGACCCGGTAAAGATTGCCGGAATCTATGAGCAAAACGGGGCGGCGGCGATTTCCGTGCTCACCGATGAAAAATATTTTTCCGGCCACAGGGATTATCTGACTCAAATCAGGCGCGAAGTGCAAATCCCGGTTTTGCGAAAAGATTTCATTATTGATCCGATCCAGATTTACGAAACAAGGGCCATCGGGGCGGACGCGGTCCTGCTGATTGTGCGTGTGCTGGGTGACAGGATGACTGAATTCATTCACGTATCTAAAGAGTTGGGATTGAGTCCACTGGTGGAGGTGCACACGCAAGACGACCTTGATGTTGCCCTTGCCGCCGGCGCAGATATCATCGGCATCAACAACCGCAACCTGGATACTTTTGAAATGGACATTGACACCAGCCGGATTTTAAAACAGGGAATCCCCCCCGGCAAAACAGTCGTGGCGGAAAGCGCAATTAAAAACCGGTGCGACATTGAATATCTGATGGAAGCGGGCATCCATGCCTTTCTGATCGGTGAAGGGCTGGTGACAGCGCCGGATATCGGCAGGAAACTGCGTTCATTTCTGGGGAGCGAACCGTGATGCAGGTAAAGATTTGCGGGATCACAAATATGGAAGACGCGCTGTGCGCGGCCGAAAACGGGGCAGCGGCGGTGGGGTTCATCTTCTATCCGCCCTCCCCGCGCTATATCAACCCGCAAAAGGCAGGAGAAATCATTGACCGGTTGCCCCAACATCTGGTAAAAGCCGGTGTGTTCGTCAACGAAACAGCCGAAGAAATAAAAAGAATTTACGATTGCTGCCATCTGGACATGATTCAGCTTCATGGAGATGAATCACCGGAGTTTTGCCGGCAACTTCCCCGCGATCGAATCATCAAAGCGCTGGAGTTGAAAAATGAGGATGATTTAAAAAAAGGCTCCCTGTATGATGTTGCCGCCATTTTGGTGGACAGCCGTCATACCGGCCTTTACGGCGGCACGGGAAAGACGTCCAACTGGAAGCTGGCCCGTCATATTTCGCAGCCCCTGATTCTGTCGGGTGGATTAAAAGAAGAAAATATTCACGAGGCACTGCGGGTGGTAAGTCCCGCCGCACTGGACGTAAACAGCGGCGTGGAATCATCACCCGGCAAAAAAGATCACACGAAAATAGCCCGGATCATGCAAATCGTCAACGAGGCGGACGACGGCTCCGCGTCACCCGTTATTTTTACACGAAGGAAAGTCTACCGGATCAATACGGACATTTTGACATCTTTGGCGGACGCTATGCCGCCGAAACGCTCATGCCCGCACTTTTGGAACTTGAAGAAGCTTATGACAAGGCCAAAAAAGACAAGTCATTTGCGAAAGAATTTGACTGGTACCGGCGTGAATACGCGGGCCGTCCCACGCCGCTTTATTTCGCCCGGAGGATGACGGATGCCCTGGGCGGCGCGAAAATTTATCTCAAGCGGGAAGACCTGAATCACACCGGCTCGCACAAAATCAACAACACGCTGGGGCAGGCACTCCTGGCCAGACGGATGGGCAAGAAAAAAGTGATCGCCGAAACCGGCGCGGGACAGCACGGCGTGGCCACGGCCACCGTGGCGGCGCTTTTCGGAATGGAATGCAAAATATTCATGGGCGAGGAAGACATCCGCCGTCAGGAGCCCAACGTTTTCCGCATGAAAATTCTCGGCGCCGAGGTTGTGCCGGTCAAAAGCGGGACGGCCACCCTCAAGGATGCGATGAACGAAGCCATGCGCTACTGGGTGGGAAGCGTTCGCGATACATTCTACATTATCGGAACAACCGCCGGACCGCATCCCTATCCCGTGATGGTGAGAAATTTTCAGTCGGTGATCGGGCTGGAGATCAAAAAACAGATTCATAAAACAGAGGGCAGAAATCCTGATGTGCTGGTGGCTTGCGTGGGCGGCGGCTCCAACGCAATGGGAACGTTTTACGCGTTTCGCAACGAAAAGAAGGTTGCGATGTTCGGTGTGGAAGCGGCCGGCCTCGGCATGAATACAAAGGAGCATTCTGCAAGCATCAACGGTGGGAAAGTGGGTGTTCTGCATGGCAATAAAACCTATCTGCTGCAGGATGAAAATGGCCAGGTGCGTGATGCATACTCGATTGCGGCGGGCTTGGATTATCCCGGCGTGGGACCGGAACACGCCTATTTTGCGGCGACGAAGCGGGCGACTTATGTGACCGTAACAGATGAAGAAGCGGTCGAAGCCTTTTCATTCTTGTCGCGTCAGGAAGGTATCATCCCCGCGCTGGAGAGTTCGCATGCCATTGCCCATGCCATGAAAATCGCACCAACGATGAAGAAAAATAAAATCATCGTCGTCTGCCTGTCCGGACGCGGCGACAAGGACGCCCAAACGATTATTGAGACAATGTGAGGAAAAATATGGGACGGATAGGAAAAAAGTTTGAATCGTTGCGCACCAAAAATGAAAAAGCGCTGATTGTCTATTTAACGGCAGGAGACCCTTCGCTGGATGCCACAAAGAAATTAATCCTTGGATTGGAAAAATCTGGTGTGGACATTCTGGAAATCGGCGTTCCTTTTTCCGATCCGACGGCTGACGGACCGGTTATCCAGGCCGCATCACAGCGTGCATTGAAAACAGGGACGACCCTTAAAAGCGTACTGAATCTGGTTGCCGATATCCGCCGGGTTTCAGAAATTCCCATTGTCCTTTTCGGCTACTTCAATCCGATTTTCGCCTACGGTGTCGAACCATTTGCTAAGGCGGCAAAACAAGCTGGTGTGGACGGCGTTCTTGTTGTTGACCTGCCCCCGGAAGAAGCGCCCGAACTGAGAATTCACACGGACGCGGCAGATCTTGATTTCATCTCGCTGGTAGCCCCGACCACCGGCAAAGAGAGACTGAAAAACATTCTTAAAAGCGCAACGGGGTTTCTCTACTACATTTCCATCACAGGCGTGACCGGCACCGCCGCGCCGAAAACAACAGACATCGCCCGGGAAGTCGGCAAGATCCGCAAACTCACCAAAATGCCGGTGGCCGTTGGCTTCGGCATCTCCAACGCGGCACAGGCTAAAGAAATCGGAGCAATCGCCGACGGCATTGTTATCGGCAGCGCGGTCGTCAAACTGATTGATGAAAACCGCAACAGCGGCGATCTGACGGAAATTGTCTGTGAATACGTCAAAAACATTAAAAAGTCTCTGGTCTAAACGCCTATGGACCGAATGCCGCAAACCCATTCACCAGCGCCCTGGCAATTGACAGGAGAGGGCATTATTCTGGCGTACTGTTTTAAGAAAGCCTGGGTGGAAAAATGCGGTTTTCTTCCCGACTGGTTGACCGGACGCGCGCAAAACGGACTGGGGTACGTGATGCTGGTCAATTACAAACAGGCGCCCGTCGGGCCTTACCGGGAATTGCTTTTTATGCCGGGTTCTTTTGCGCATACCGGCCGGCGGAGCATCACGAAAATCTACGTGGATTCGGAAAACAGCACCGAAAACGGACGCTACAATTGGGGCATTCCCAAAGAAACCGTTTCGATTCGGTGGCACTCATCCGGCAAAGTCGACCACATCGCCCTTGGATTTGCGGATAAACCTTTCTTTGAGACAACAATTACGTCGGGAGGCATTCCTTTTCCTGTGCACACTGCGTTTCTGCCCATCCGTCTTCATCAGCAGCTAAATGATCAGATTTATCTGACTGGGCCCGCAGGGAGAGGATGGGCAAGATTTGCCCGCATCCAGAGTCTGCGCATTGATCCTAATTTCTTTCCGGACGTCGGAGGATTGTCGCCCCTGGCAGTGACAAAAATCTCTCCATTTTACATGCATTTCCCTCAAGCAGATGTTCGCCCCTTAAAATAAACCAAGTCTGCCAGTAGATAGGATTTCCGTGTCAATATTTTTCTGATTCAGTCAACACGATTGAAGCATCGGGAGCTTCGTCGCTTCGACAAGCTCAGCGACCCTCTCTATGTTCAGCCACCATCTTAATTACTTTCCGGTCCCTGAGCCTGTCGAAGGGACTTTCTTAGACAACTCCGGCAGTTTGCTATACTCACCATTTATCAGCGCTTCTTTTTTCTTGCGGCTCCAGCCCTGAATCTGCTTTTCTCTATAAAAAGCATCTTTGATGTTGTCGAATTCTTCAACGTAAACCAATTCGACAGGCAGATGTCTCTTTGTATAATTTGACCCTTCACCGTTTTGGTGTTGGACTAATCTTATTTCAATATTATTGGTGCTGCCCGTGTAATATTGGCCGTTCGAACAAAGCAATATGTATATGTAGCCTTTCATAAGGTGCCTTTGTGGTTTGTTGCTTCGACGCTTCGACAGGCTCAGGGCCCGCGTTTGGACAATAAGCTTGTCGAAGTGTGGTCCCTGAGCTTGTCGAAGGGACCGTTTTGCTGGTTCAGTCAACACGACTGAACCAGCGGGGATTTGATAATGTTTTTTCTCATAACTTATTGATAAAATAAGATGGCTTCTCCGGTATCATTTTGTATAAATTCTCACTCCCTCGATAAGCATTATCCCAATTTTGGGTAATCTTGGGAGTACTTGGCAGATATAGGATAACCTTTCGTCTTCCATCTTGTACTTCGAAGATGTGTATACTAGTAGCTATCATTCCCAGCAATTTCCCATCCGGCGATACAGCCGCTGACTTAACAGAGCCACCACCTCCCACTAGCCGGTGATTCCCAACCGGCGAATAGAGGTAAAAATCCCCTCCCGAAATATCCTTCTCCACAATCAGCTTTGAGCCATCCTTGCTCAGCAGTGGTTTTTTGGCAAAAAACTTCTCGCCAAAATTGAAATTTTCCCGCGGCAGGGTATCCCCCCTCTTCATTGCAACGACGCCGCTTATGGGTATTGCATTCTTGATCCGTCCCTGCTTGCTCATCTCTTGATTATCCAGTGGATTGGCCTTCGTTGGCTCAAGACCAGGGAAGGCTGTTGGCATATCGCCATCAAAGATGAAGCGCTCATCGTCAGGAAAATAAGCAAGGCTGCCCATATAGTAATATTTGAAAAAAGTCAGTTGCGTCTGCTGGCCGGTCTCCAGATTGACTTCCCAGGCATCATACTGAGCGGCCGGGGTTCTACCCTTTTCCCGAATTTGCGCCGCGCATGCATAAAGGATCTTTTTCCCGTTATGTGAAAAGGTTGGATAAAGTTTGGCCCCGTGACCTGTTGTAACTTTTTTGTAGTTCTTTCCATCTGCATCCATGACAGCAATCTGCATTTGTCCCAAATCGAGTCGACCGGTAAAGCTTACCGGTATGACAGAAAAAGTAATCCGCTTTCCGTCATAAGAGTATTTCCCCATGGTCCAGCGTTCGTTTTCCGGGGATTGATAAGCGGCCAGTTCCCCGGTTTCCAGATCATACACCTGGATCTGGCAGCCTTCATTGCGGCAGCGGTCAAATACCACCTTCTTCCCGTCATGGTTGAAACTTAAGTTGCTGATGCTGTCTTTTGAGTCGAGTTTGGACATACAGTTTCCTGTGGACGGCACTAGGGTAATGGCAATGAGCATTGCGATGCATGCTATAAAGGTTTTGTGAATTGCCGGTCTTGACAATAATTTATTAATCATGATCAATACTCCATTCTTCAATCAAGATTTTATATCATTTGCGGGTTCAATCTTGCAGATTGAACCAATGGTTTGAGTGTAAATATACAAAACATCTGGTTCAGTCAACATGACTGAACCAGCAGAAGGTATTTACTGCTTCACATAGCTTCTTTTCTTCCTGATCGTTTGATAAATAGGCAGGATAATCAGGATTATGCAAATAATCAGCGCAACCAGTGCGATCGGCCTTTCCACAAAGATGGCAAAGCTGCCCTGCGACATTAAAAGCGAGCGGCGGAGGTTGACTTCAAACATGGGCCCCAGCACAAAACCCAGGATCATGGGTGCGGCCTCAAAATCGAATTTATTGAGCAGGTAGCCGACCACGCCGAAAAGAATCATGACACCGATGTCAAAGACGCTGTTGTTGATGCTGTATGCGCCCAATAGGCAAAACAGGACGATGAGCGGGTAAAGAATTTTATCGGGAATCCGCAGAACCTGAACCCACAGCGGGATCAGCGGCAGATTCAGAATCAGCAGGATAACATTCCCCAGATACATGCTGGCAATCACACCCCAGAATATTTCCGGATGCTGTGTCATGAGCAGCGGCCCGGGTGTCACGCCGTGAATCATAAAGGCACCGAACAGCACAGCCAGGACCACGTTGGGCGGAATGCCCAGGGTCATGAGCGGAATGAAGGATGTAGACGCCGCGGCATTGTTGGCGGATTCGGGCGCGGCCACGCCTTCGATCGCTCCATGGCCAAATTTTTCCGGATGCTTTGATACCCTCTTTTCCACGCCATAAGCCATGAATGTGGAAAGCACCGGCCCGCCGCCCGGCAGAATGCCCATGAAAAAGCCGATCACCGTGCCGCGCGCAATAGCCCATTTGGCTTGCAGCCACTGGCTCCTGCTTGGGAACATGTTCCTGATTCTGACCTTTAAGACCCTGGCAGGGGCGGTTTTTTCCAGATTGGCAAATACCTCCGCCAGACCGAACAGACCGATGGCCAGCGGTACAACGCCGATGCCTTCGAATAAATGGATATTTCCGAAAGTGAATCTCTGCTCAGATGTAATGGGGTCGAGCCCGATCAGGCTCAAAATGATACCGGCAAGGGCCATGAGCACCGCCTTGATCATCGATCCCTGCGCCAGATAAACGATGAACGTGAATCCCATCAGGATAATGGCAAAGTATTCCGGCGGCCCGAACTTCAGCGCCAGCACGGAAAGCGGCCCACCGATCAGCTGCAGTCCGATCAGTCCGACTGTGCCCGCAATAAACGATCCGAAAACGGCTATCCCCAGAGCCTGCCCGGCCTGCCCATGGCGCGCCATCGCATATCCGTCGAGGCAGGTGACGGCAGAGGCCGCCTCCCCCGGCACGTTGATCAGGATAGAGGTTGTTGACCCGCCATACATGGCTCCGTTATAGATCCCGGCCAGCATGATGATTGCGCCCGCCGGCGGCAGTTGAAAAGTCAGGGGCAGCAGAATGGATATCGCACCGACCGGCCCCAGTCCGGGCAGAACACCGACAAGCGTGCCAAGCAGGCAGCCCGCAAGCAGTAGTAGCAGGTTGTGAAGTTCAAAGGCTACGGAGAGGCCGTAGAATAATCCGTTCAGTGCGTCCAATTACACTCCGTCCAAAATAATTAGAACCACAGTGTCCCCCGGGGCAGAGGCGTGTTTAAAATAAAAGAAAACAGACCATAGCTTAAGATAACCGCCAACAAAGAAGCGAGGACGGCAGGCAATATTTTCATGGAACCGAGCTTGAATAATGCCAGCATCAGGATACCTGTGGCCGGCAGATAACCGATTACGGGCAGAATGAAAACGTAAACACACAAAGCAGCCGCCGCAAGAAGACTTTTTTGCCATTGAACATGGCTCCAGATATCCACCCGGCCTGCCTGAGCAGATCGATTCACAAATGTCTGGCTGAATAAAATCAAACTGAAAACGATGATCAGCAAGCTTGTCCAGAAAGGCATAAAACCGGCCCGGGGATTGGTGAGGTGGCCAATGCCCAGGCCAATGGAGGAGACTGCGACAAACGCCGAAAGCCCAAGGAAAACAATACAGCTGATCAGATTGCGATTGTCCATCTTGCCTGTTCCCCGGCCGTCAGGCCCCGCAGATTTATTCCGGTTTGGTTGCCGCTTCCTTGATGGCTCCGCTGGCAATCAGGTTTTTGTTGATGATTTTCCAGTGCTTTCTTAAAAAGCTGTCGAACGCTTTACCATCGTAGTAAACAGGAATCATGTTGATCCTGTCGAGCGTCTCCAGATATTCACGGCTTTTTGCAGCGGCTGTGAAAGCGCCTTCAAGTTTTTTCATCACGGCAGGATCGATATCTGAGGGCGCGACGATGGCAAAAACGGCGTCATTGGCAAAGTCGTAGCCCAGTTCTTTCATCGTGGGGACATCGGGATATTTAGGAGAACGCTTTTCGCTCATGACGGCAAGGAGTCTGGCCTGGCCTGATTTAACGGCCGGAACCAGTTCCGAGGTCAGAGATGCAAATTCAACATGGCCGCCCAGAAGTGCGGTGAGCGCTTCCATGCTGCCTTTGTAGGGTACATGGATCAACTGCAGTTTGTCTTTTCCGGCAATTTCCTCCACGGCGGCGTGCGTGGTGCTGCCCACACCGGTCGTGGCGTACTTCACCTTGCCGGGATTCTTTGCCGCATAGCCGGTCAGGTCCTTGAGGGTTTTCCATGGCGCGTCGTTTTTCACCACGATGCCCAGCTGCGGTTCGGTAAAACCGATAACAGGTTTAAAACTCGTAAACGGTTTAAACGGAACCTTTTGCTGCTGGCTCACACGGATAAGGACCGAACTTGGTGTGGCGCAAAGGGTGTAGCCATCAGGCTTTTGCGACAGGAGAGCGGCCAGTGCAACGGTTCCCGTTCCGCCCGGTTTATTTTCAATAATGACGGGCTGTCCCAGAATCTTTTCCGCGGACTTCGCCAGCGCCCGCGCGCTCAAATCCATACTGCCGCCGGGGACAAAGCCGACCAGCACCGTGATGCTGCGATCAGGATATTCGGCCTTTACTGAGTCCGGACAGATCAGGGAAACAACGATCAGCATGATCACGACAATGCCCGTGGAAAACCAGTGATTATTCTTCATAAACCTGTCTCCTTTTTAGAATAATTTTAAACACGCGGCAGAGTATAGGAAGCATCCGGATGGTTGTCAATGGTTTTATCTATTGTTTTTACTCATTTTATGGACCCCGAAAATATTTTCTTGACAGCGGCTTTCAAGCACACTATAACATTAAAGCTCAACTTTAATGTTTGAGGGAAATGAATGAAACTGAAAATCGGTGAAATCGCAAAAAGAAGCCGCGTTCCGGCCTCGACCATCCGCTACTATGTATCAGAGGGGCTTTTGCCCAGGCCCGAGAAAGTCAATGAAAAAATGGCCTACTACGACGAGGCTTGCATTGACCGGCTGCGCGCCATCCAGGAGCTAAAGGGGAAGCGCTACTTTCCGCTTTACCTGATCAAGAATATCCTGCGCCGCATGGATGAAGGGCTCAGTCTCCTGGAAGCGGAAACCGTTGAAAATGCCGTCTTCAATTTAGAGGATCCTACCGGACATGGACTGCTTGACCGGCAGGCCTTTCTGGAAGCGACCGGACTGACGGAAACCCAGTTGCGAAAAGCGGAAAAGCTGGGCGTCATGATTCCCTTTACAACCGGCACAGACAAACCGCTCTACAATGAAGAAGATGTACGGATCGGACGGGACGGAATACGGCCGCTTATCGACTTGGGAAGGGATCAGGCCGAGCTGTCCTTCTGGGTGGAACTGGGCAAAAAGATCGTGGAAAAAGAAATGGCCCTGCGCAGAAAAATTGTTGCCGGAAAATCGACGAGAGAAAACATCCTGATTACGACGGAACTGACCCGTATAGGTGAATTCTACAGAGGTTATATACTGAAGCGTCTTTTCCAGAAACAGGTGCAGCTCAATATTCAAAAAAGTTTGAAAAAAAGGAAAAAAGCGAAAGCAGGAATTCAACGCTAAAATATGAAGGAGGATTTTATGTTCAAAACAGCCATAACGGAAATGTTCGGCGTGAAGTACCCGATTATCTGCGGAGCGATGATGTGGCTTTGCAAACCGAGAATGTGCGCTGCGGTATCCAACGCGGGCGGCATCGGCAATCTCACAGCCGGTAATTATGAAACAGCCGACGATTTTCGCGCGGCCATCCGGGAAACACGCAAACTGACCGACAAACCATTTTTTATTGCCATTACCCTTTTGCCTTCGGTGCGGATCACACCGGAACATCACAAGATGTATGTCAAAGTCTGCGCGGAGGAAAAAGTTGACGGAATTG
>PHBN01000548.1 GCA_002840635.1 Deltaproteobacteria bacterium HGW-Deltaproteobacteria-1 | reverse complement strand
GTACGTGGGTGAAATTGTGCAGGCCGAGAAGGAAGATATAATAGAACCTCTCCTGCGGGGGAATGAGGTCATTCTGCTGGTTGAGGACGAGCCGACCATCCTGGAAATGACCTCGATAATGCTTGAAAATCTTGGTTACACCGTGCTGACTGCGGTCACGCCGGGCGAAGCGATCCGATTGGCTGGGGAGCATAACGCTCAAATCGATCTACTGTTGACAGACGTAGTCATGCCGGGGATGAACGGCCGGGACCTGGCTCAAAACATGATGCATTTCCATTCAGGCATCAAGCACCTTTTCATGTCCGGATACACAGCCGATATTATCGCACATCAGGACGTGCTGGACGAGGGTGTAAATTTCATCCAAAAACCGTTTTCTGCAAAAAGCCTGGCCGAAAAAGTACGGGAGGCATTGAGTCGTAACCATTGATTGTTTCTTCATTCGGTAGCGTTCAGGCACACGTTGGCCCGCTGGAAAACCACCCGTAAAATTGTGATCAACAAGCCCGTTGAATTCAGCAGCTATTGGAATTTTAGGATTGCGCTTGAGATATTTTTCCAGAAGCGGTTTCAATTCCGGATTGGCCAGATCTGCTTCATAGGGGAACGTTGAAGGCAGGCCGCCGGCTATGTTACAAAGCATTTCCTGTTCGTTGAAAACGGCCTCGCCTGACAGACATCTGCCCACGTTGGCATAAATGGAATGCGGAATATAACTTCCCGGACCATAGGGCATCTGGCCTATGCCCGGGACATAAATTTCGGGCTTGCTTTTTGCCGAAGCTGTGAATCCGGCTGCATAACCCAGTTCGGTAACCATAATGATCTTGGACAGGATTTCCCTGACATGAGGGGCTTTGGATATCCCATTGTGCCGGGCTGCAAGGGAGGCAAGCCCCAGCAGCATATCGCCGATGGCCGGTTTACAGCCCGAGTAACTGTGACGATGGAACAGGGCGAACAACATGGCTAATGCGCCGCCATGCATATACTCACCGCACAGGAAAACTCTTTCCCAGGGAATGAACACATCATCGAAAATAACGTAAGAATCGGTATATCCTATGTCGGGATTCCCCGTTTTATAATGAGTTCTCTTGCGTATTTTATGAATATGAACAACCTGTTTCACTCCATCGTAATCCGCCGGCACGGCAAAGGCTACTGCGTATTGCTGTTCATCCGGTCCAAGAATTCTTGTGGGAACAACCATAATCTCATCAGCGATGGATGCTTCGGAAATATGCAGTTTGCAGCCTCTGACGACAATGCCGTCGCTCTTTTTTTCAACGACTCGCAGATACATATCGGGATCGGTCTGTTCGGCCGGTCTCTTGAGACGCTCT
>PHBN01000205.1:5144-8970 GCA_002840635.1 Deltaproteobacteria bacterium HGW-Deltaproteobacteria-1 | reverse complement strand
TTGTGAATTTCAATATTTTATCTGAATCCAGTTGACATACAAATCTTCTCTTCATATACTCCCGCAGCAAAAAAATGACGTCTTGTATTTCATAAGGAGTGAAGTAAAAATGAAAGAAAACTTGTACCAATATCTGGCAGGCAACGAGTATCCGGGCCGCGGCATCTGCATCGGCAAAACGCCCGGAGGCAGCAAAGTCATGATTGCCTATTTTATCATGGGCCGCAGCATCAACAGCCGCAACCGCGTGTTTGATCCCATTGACGGCGGCATCCGCACCATGGCGGCCGACCCTTCCAAAATGACAGACCCGCACCTGATCATTTACAATCCCGTCCTGACGCTGGACAATACGACTATTGTGACCAATGGCGACCAGACCAATACAATTTATGATTTTTTGTCGCGCAATGACTTTCCGGGTTTCGGCTTTGAAGCCGCGCTCAGCACCCGCACCTTTGAAGACGACAAACCGAACTGGACGCCCCGTATTTCCGGCGTGGTGGATATGCGAAGCGGCGGATACAAGCTGAGTATCCTGAAAAGCGACCACGGAGATGAGAAGAGCATACAGCGCTTTACTTTCGATTATCCAGAACCGCTGGCCGGCGAGGGACACTTCATCAGCACCTACAAGTGCAATGGCAATCCTATTCCCAGTTTTGCGGGGGAGCCGTTGCTTACAGATATCGACCAGGAAGATCCCAATGAATACGCGGGTAAATTGTGGGAAGCCCTGAACGAGGACAATAAGGTGAGCCTTTTTGTGCGTGCCATTGACCTCAAAACGCAGGGCTACGAGGATGTCATCATCAACAAATATAAAACAGTGGAGGGATAATCCATGAATGAAATACAACTGAAATACGGCTGCAATCCCAATCAGAAACCGGCCAGAATCTTTATGGCGGATGCGGGCAATTTGCCGGTTGTCGTGCTAAACGGCAAGCCGGGCTACATTAACTTTCTGGATGCATTCAACAGCTGGCAGCTTGTGAAAGAACTGAAAGAGAATACGGGGCTGGTGGCCGCGGCTTCCTTTAAACATGTTTCACCCGCCGGTGCCGCCCTGGGGTTTCCCCTGGATGACGTTTTGAGGAAAATGTACCACATTGACCCCACCGCAGAGCTTTCCGTGCTTGCCTGTGCCTATGCGCGCGCCCGGGGCGCCGACCGCATGAGCAGTTTCGGTGACTGGATTGCACTTTCCGATGTATGCGACGTGTCCACGGCCAAAATCATTAAAAATGAAGTCACCGACGGCATCATTGCGCCGGGTTACGAGCCTGAAGCCCTGGATATCCTGAAATCCAAGAAAGGCGGAAACTACAATGTGGTTTCCATCGATCCCGATTATGTGCCTGCTTCCCTGGAGCACAAGCAGGTGTATGGCATCACCTTTGAGCAGGGCCGCAACGACCTGAAAATTGACAGCCGCATGCTCGAAAACATAGTCACAGAGAAAAAAAGCCTGACCAATGAGCAGAAGCGCGACCTGGTGCTGGCGCTTATCACCCTGAAATACACACAGTCCAACAGCGTTTGCTATGTGCAGGACGGCCAGGTCATCGGCGTGGGTGCCGGCCAGCAGAGCCGCATCCATTGTACCCGTCTTGCCGGTCAGAAGGCCGACAACTGGCAGCTGCGCCACATGTCCAGGGTACTGGATCTGCCTTTCCGCGATGATGTTTCCAAACCCAATCGGGACAATGCCATCGACGTTTATCTCGGTGACACGCCGGAAGACGTGATCGGCGACGATGTCTGGGCCGAAACCTTTACCCGTCAGCCCGAACCTTTAACGGCAGCCGACAGGAAACAATGGCTTGCCAAGGTTACAGGAGTTGCCCTGGGCAGCGACGCGTTCTTCCCCTTCGGAGACAACATTGAGCGTGCGCGCCGCAGCGGTGTTACGGCCATTGTGGAACCCGGCGGTTCCATCCGCGACCAGCAGGTGATCGACACCTGCAACAAATACGGTATTGCCATGGCCTTTTGCGGACTGAGGCTTTTCCATCACTAGATGGCAGGCGGATAACCTGTTAGGCTGCGGTCTGTCGGGAGCAACCAAAAGGTTCCAGGAACAAGATGTGTTATCCGGAGTGTGCCTGAACGGGCAAAGGATTTGAGGGTTTTCCGGATTTAACCAGAGTAAGACCGATTAAAGCAAGGGCCGTAAAGGCTGCACCGGTCATAAATGTTGCCTGTGCACCAACAACACTCCACAATAAGCCGGCGACGGCACTGGCCGTTAATAGAGCACCTCCGGTGACCAGGTTGAAGATACCGAAGGCCGTGCCTCTCAGCCTGACGGGAGCATGATCGGCTACCAGTTTTGCGAATAATCCCTGTGTCAGCCCCATGTGGAGTCCCCAGAGCGCAGTGCCGATGAATACATGAAGAGGTTTATCGGCCGAGGCTAATATGATGTCGGCAGCAATCAAGACGGCAAGTCCCGCAGCCAGTAATGTTCGTGGGCGCATCCGATCTGTTAGAATTCCCGCTGGGTACGCTGTCAAAGCATAAACGGCATTCATGACGATCATGATTGCAGGCACCAAACCAATAGCCAGTCCGACCGATTGGGCGCGCAATATTAAAAACGCTTCGCTGAAACGGGCAAGCGTAAAGATTGAATTAAGCCCTAATATAAGCCAGTATCGGCGCGGAAGGCGCCTCGTGTTCCGAAACGAAAAAAAACTTTTCCCTGTTGGATTCGAGGTTTGCGGCCTATCGGGTTCATGAACGCCGAAAATAAGAACACCCATGGCGATAAAAGCGGGTATCACGGCAATCCAGAGGACGCTTCGAATGTCATTTACAAAAATAACCATGAAGATAACCGATATCCCAGCACGGCAAGGATTTTTCGTTTCCTGATGTAGTCGCTGATGATTCCTGAAAAAACTTTTGTGAATGCAGCCGCAGCCTCGGCAATTCCCTCGATGAACCCGACTGCAATCACGGAGGCTCCCAGGGTGGTCATCATAAAAATGGGAAGCAGGCTGTGGATAAGTTCCGAGGATATGTCCATGAACAATGAAACAAATCCCAGCGCCCAGATGCCTGCCGGCAGCTTTTTCATCTCAATCCTCCTGAGCTGAATATCATATCAGCCATATCAGCCACAGCGGTAAAAAACGACAGAGACCGAAATAGAATCGATCAATTCAGAATGACCTGACCGAACCCTTCATCCAACGAGGTTTAAGATTCCTGTTTCTATGACGGTCTGATCTTCTTCATATGGTCGATCCGTTTTTGAATCAGCGCCTGTGTGCCGATGTCTTCCCGGTAGGCCACGGGGCCTTTAACAGCCTTGACGCCTTCCTCGGCGATTTTCCGCGCTTCGTCCAGATTGTCGGCAATGCCGACGATACCGATTGCCCGGGACGAACTCAAATACAGGCCGTCTTCTTTTTTATCCACGGAAGAATAGTAAAGACGGGCTTTTCCCACATCGCCCACTTCAATTTTAGCCCGTGACGATGCGGCATCGGGATGATCGGCGGGAAGGCCGTAGCCTTTCGGAACAACATATTTGCAGACGGTCGCTTTTTGATCGAATTCGATCTTCAGAGTATCCAGCGTTCCGTCAATGATATGCCTGCAGATTTCCACAAAATCCGTTTTCAAAAGCGGCAGGATGTTCATGGCCTCCGGGTCACCGAAACGCGCATTGTACTCCAGAAGCTTCACACCGTTTTTTGTGGCAATGAATCCGCCATACATTATGCCTTTATAAGGCCTGCCGGTTTCTATTAACAGGGCCGCCGCTACCTGACGGGTGATTTCCAGACCCTCTTCGACATCCGACGTTTTTAAA
>PHBN01000205.1:4154-4993 GCA_002840635.1 Deltaproteobacteria bacterium HGW-Deltaproteobacteria-1 | reverse complement strand
AATGATCACCCTGGACCAGCACGCCCTTGCCGCCGGTGAGTCCGTCCGGTTTGAGCACAATGCCGGCCAGCTGATCCAGAAAAGCCTCCAGGCCGTCCGGCGTTGTAAACACTTTGAATTTCGGATTGCCGGGAATATTATATTTATTGACCAGGTTCCGGGTGAACGACTTGGACGTCTCCAGCCTTGCCAGACTTTTTGTTGGTCCTATCGACGGGATGCCGTATTCAGTCAGGGCATCTACGACTCCGTTGTTAAGGGGATCTTCCGGGCCGATAACGGCAAAGTCAATTTTATTTTCCAGTGCAAAGCCGGTAATGGCGGACAGGTCTGAATAGCTTCCCAGCTTGCTGTTTTCCGACAGGGAGGCGATTCCCGGGTTATTGGCTTTCATAAACGAGAACAAAAATGGATTTTGTCCGGATCGTGAGATGGCTTCGGCCATTGCGTGTTCACGCGCGCCGTTTCCGACAAGCAGTATATGGGGCATCGTTGATCTCCTGTGAAGTATTTTGTTTCAACATGGATGTCTAAATAACGGAAAAGCATGTTCAAGTCAAATGGAAGGAACAAGTTTCTGTAACGAAAAAATAAAGGACTTGATTGTTTTCAACAATCGAATAATAATTATACGCGATAGTTCATGGTTATCGTCGGGATGACGATTTGACCGCTGTCAGATGTTTAAGACAGCGCAAAAGGTACAAGGCGCACATCTCAATTTCACGGGGGGGTATCGAAAACCGCTTTGCACGGGTTGTTCAACAATATAAATATAAATGTCTGTGAGGTAGCGATATGAATATCAAAGTAATCCTGTTAATGATCATTGCCGGTCT
>PHBN01000205.1:0-4055 GCA_002840635.1 Deltaproteobacteria bacterium HGW-Deltaproteobacteria-1 | reverse complement strand
CGATGGGTTGGTTTTTACACAGCTTTCTATCATATCAAAAGGTCAAGAAAGAAGTGTCCGAGATTCAGCGTGATTTGGGCACCGGCAAAAAGAAGTAGCCGTTTTTTCTCCTTGTACCTTCGGTCGCTGATCCTGTCTATTGAAGCGGGACGCTGAGCTTGTCGAAGCGTTACCCCTGTTCTTCCATCCAGTTCTTTCCACCAAGAACCCGCGCGACCATCATGCTGGAGACATTGTCGCCTACGGCATTAACCATTGTGGCGGGCGCATCCACCAGTGTGCCGATCATGGTGATGAGCGGAAACGCTTCAGGAGGAAAACCATACAAGGATAAAATTAAAAGCTCTCCTATGGTGCCGCCGCCGGGAATGCCGCTCACGACGACGCCGGTCAGAAGGGCGATGCCCAGGGCGGTGAGAATCGTTTCAATGCCGGTGAAGGGCATCTGAAAAATGCCGAATAGAAAAGCGATTTTTAAAACAGCCGCCAGACACGATCCTTCCATGTGTATCGTAGCGCCAATGGGGATCACGACTTCGCTGATATCGTTGGGGATCCCGATTTTGTCCGCTGCCTGAAGATTGACGGGGATCGTCGCCATCGAGCTGCCGGTGGCCAGCGCAGTAAGGGATGGCGGGATAATATTGCTCCACAACTTTTTCACACCGGATGCACGACCGGCGAAAAATGCATACAGGGTGAAGGCCATGAAAAAGTACAATATCGCTGTAGGATAATAAACAGCCATGGCGCGGGCGTAGGAACCGAGCAGCTGAGGACCGAAAACGCCGACCAGATATGCGAAATAAGCGCAAAGACCGATAGGGGCGTAATACATAATAAAGGAAATCAGCTTCATCATGACCGCATTTGCCGAAGCGAGAAATCCGGCAAAGGATTTTCCTTTCTCTCCCACGGCGGATGTGGCCAGGCCGACCAGAATCGAGAAAATAATCAGAGCCAGCATATTATTCTTGGATAAGATGTTCGGGAAATCCGGGACTGTGAGAGCCCGGACGATTTGATCGCCCGCCTTGATCTGTTGAGCATCTGTTGCCGTGGGCATGGGGATGCTTGCACCGGAAGCGGGAGGATAGAAAATGACGGCGGTAATCATGACCACGGATGCGATGAGGCCTGTGATGACAAAGATCAGAATCATCACGGAGAGGATTTTTCCAAGGCGTTTAAGATTTGTCATGGAGGCCACAGTGGCGGAAATGGAAAAGAAAACCAGCGGAACGATCACCGTAAAGACCAGGTTCAGAAAGATATCACCCAGCGGTTTGAACATGGCCGCGTCTTTTTTAAAGATGATGCCCAGCAGGGCGCCGATAAGAATGGAAATGATCAAGATAATCGAAAATCCATAGGACTTCAAAAACGGCGGCACGTTATTTTTCATAAGGTTCACTTTACCGGGAAATTAAAATAGGTGTCCGGGTACGGTTCATTCACCAGCGTGAAATGCCACCACTCTTTATCATAGTTCTTAAAGCCGTGTTTCTCCATGAGGGCTTTTAAAAGCAGGCGGTGGCCTCTTTGCTGTGGGCCGATGTTTTTATTGTCCGGGTGAGACAGTTCATGAAAGCAGTCAAACCCCGTTCCCATGTCCAGAGAATTGTCTGCATAGCGCACGCCCGCTGGCAGATAACATTCCGCAAGGGGCGCTCCTTCAGTATAAACAGGTTGAATAGGGGCAGGCAGAGGCACGATGGTCAGATCCACGGTGCTGCCCCGGCTGTGACTGGATCGGTCGGCGACGTATCCGTCGCGAAAAAGATTTTTCTTGTCCACCGTGGGATAAAACTCTTTTTTTGTTTTGGTATCGCCAATATCTTTGGCCCAGCGGACAAAGTGGTCAACAGCCTGCTGCGGTCGATAGCAGTCGTAGATCTTGAGCGTCATGGAAAAGGGCGCCAGATCTTTTTGAACTTTGGCCAGTGCCTGGGCGGCATCATGGGTGAGGATGCACGTTGGCGCCAGATATCCGTCCACCCGGACGCCCAGAAAATTGTGTTTGCCGAAATATCGAATGTCCAGAACCGCGTCGGGGATGACCTCTGCAAGATGGACAAAAGTGTCAGGCATCTTTTCCGCGCCATGCGATACGGCGGGCAGCGCCCACGGGAGCAGCGTGATGGTCAGGAGTGCAATGACAGGCATTTTACTTTTCATTGTAAAAATTTCCTTTTCAGAGCAGGTTCAGGATTAATGAGAATGGCGGGTTTTGCGGCGGGATCAAGCCAGTTTAAGATTCTCAGCAGATTGTCTTCGGATACGGCCACGCAGCCTGCAGTGGTTAACTTCGGGCCTGCCCAGATATGCAGAAAAATAGCGCTGCCGTGGCCCTTGATGACAGGATCGGTGTTGTATTCGATGACCATGCCGTATTTATAGAGATGGTCCGCTCTCTTCATTTTTTCAAAAGAGAGAGCCCTAGTCTGGCTTTGGCTGACCCGGCGGTTGTAATCCGGGGCGTTTGGGTCATCAATCCAGACATCATCCGGCAGGGACTGGCGGTAGGGCATCTTAGTGGCCGCCGATTCAGCATAACCGAATGCCGTTCCCAGCCGGTATAAACCGGAGGGCGTCCTTCCATCCCCCTCCCGTTTTTCTCCGTAAGGCGCGAAGCCGTTTCTGCCGATGGACGCATCGAAGGGTTCCATCGCCTGGCGCCAGCCGGAACCAGCCCTTTCCAGGGCATAAACTTTTCTGGATTTGAAAAAGGGAAAGCAGTTACCTGTTACCAGCAGAATCTGGTTGACGTCGGGGGGAATGTTATTGACGGCCGGCAGAGGGGTGCCCGGCGGTTTTGCAGAGGCTGAAGAAAAACAGTCGGATGCCATCAGAGGGGGGAAACCAATGGTAATGATTGCGCAAAAGATCGCTATCCGTAACCAATGATGTATTTTCATTTTGTCCACCTGTATGTTTGTGCATTTTTAATTTAAACTACATTATTTATCAACATAATTATCCGTTTTCCGACAAAAATAACGCCAGCGGCAGGTGATGGACATGATTGTAATCATCTGTGAAATGTTATATAAAAGTTTCATCGTATTACTGAAAACAGGTATTGGAATCGTTTTGTGCGGCGCTTCATGATCCCTGCGGGAAAGTATCTCGGAAAACAGGCTAAAATACTGATCGGGGAATGACCTGTATGATTATTGCAGAGAGACGAAAGCAAAAGCGGAGATCAGAAGATGTGCGAGGGCTTTTAAATGCGGTTACGGAGTCCCTGCTTCTCCTGGATAAGGACGGGACGATTCTCTCGGCGAATGATACGTTTGCCAAGCGTCTGCGTGTTGGAATGGACAAAATTGTCGGTGCCAATTATTACGATCTGCTGCCGGCGGACACCGCAAACGAAAGAAGAAGACAGGCAGACAACGTTATTCAAAACCGGATCCCTGTCCGTTTTGAATATGTCTCAGACAAGCGATGGATCGATCAGGTGATTTATCCTGTTTTTGACGACCATGGAGAGGTGGTCCGACTGGCCTTTTTCGGTGCTGATATTTCCCGGCGCCGTGAAATGGAAAGAGAGCTGGAAGCAATGGCCCTCAATGATCAACTGACCGGTTTGTATAACCGGCGGGGGTTTTTCACGCTGGCGACACGCGAGCTCAAAAGAGCACAGCGTTCTCAAAAAAGCCTGCTGCTTTTCTTTCTTGATCTGGACGGCCTTAAGGATATTAATGATCAGTTCGGTCATGAGGAAGGTGATCGTACGCTGACGGCTGCTGCCAAGGTCTTAACGCAGACTTTCCGGATATCCGACATTACGTCCCGTATCGGCGGGGACGAATTTGCCATTCTTGTTGTGGATGCCGATGATACCTTAATCGAAAAACTGCTGCTGCGCCTGTACCGGCTGATCAATAATTTCAATGCCCGGAAAACGCATAAATCGAAACTGGCCTTGAGCATTGGTCATGCCATCTATGATCCGCTGAAACCGTCTACGCTTGATGAACTCATTTCTCAAGCCGATCAGGGGATGTACAAGATGAAAAAAGTGAAATATCGCCGCCTGTAAATAAGAC
>PHBN01000204.1 GCA_002840635.1 Deltaproteobacteria bacterium HGW-Deltaproteobacteria-1 | reverse complement strand
CCTGGGACATTATGAAAGATTTTGCTCCACCTGCATGGAAAAGAAAAACAATCTGACCACCGGGCAGGTTTATTACTCCGTCATTACCAAAGAAAGACATGGAGATTACCTGGGAAAAACGGTTCAGGTAATCCCTCACATTACAAATGAAATCAAAGATTATATCAGGAACACAGCAGCCGGTTTCGATGTATCCATAGTCGAAATTGGTGGTACGGTGGGCGATATTGAAAGCCTTCCTTTTCTTGAAGCCATTCGCCAGTTCCGTAATGAAGCCGGAAAACAAAATGCAATTTTTATACATCTGACCTGGGTGCCTCTGATCAGGACCGCCGGCGAAGTTAAAACCAAACCGACTCAGCACAGTGTAAAAGCGCTGCGCGAAATTGGCATTCAACCGGACATTCTTCTGTGCCGGACGGAAAACTTTCTCTCGAAAGACATCAAATCCAAAATCGCTCTTTTCTGCAATGTTGATGTGGCGGATGTTTTTACGGCCAGGGATGTCAACTGTATTTACGAAGTGCCACTGGCTTTTCATCGTGAAGGTCTGGACAGTAAAATTGTCGATTTTCTGAATATATGGACTGGACAGCCGAAGCTGGAAGCATGGGAATACGTGGTCAACCGGTTTCAAAACCCTGCTGAAGAAGTATGCATCGGCATTGTCGGCAAATACGTCAATCTGGCCGATTCATACAAAAGCCTGAATGAGGCGCTTGTGCATGGAGGCATTGCCAACAACTGCCGTGTTAAACTGAAATTTATCGATTCTGAAAAAATTGAAGAAAATGGCATTTCTAATCATTTGGATGATATTGATGCCATACTCATTCCCGGAGGTTTCGGCATTCGCGGAATAGAAGGGATGATCCTTGCCGTGCAATACGCGCGGGAAAACAAAATCCCCTTTTTGGGAATTTGCCTGGGAATGCAAATGACGGTCGTTGAATGGGCCAGAAATGTTTGCGGACTTGCCGGTGCCAACAGTTCTGAATTTGATCCGGAGACACCCTACCCCGTGATTGACCTGCTGCCCGAGCAGCGTAATGTGACAGACAAAGGTGCTTCCATGCGACTGGGTGCATGGCCCTGTGTGATTGAAGAACCCTCTTTCGCTTTTACAGCCTACGGGCAAAAGGAAATATCCGAACGCCACCGCCATCGTTACGAATTCAACAACGATTTCAAAAAGACACTGACAGACCAGGGAATGCGCATTACCGGGGCATCGCCGGACAACTCCCTAGCGGAAATCGTTGAGATACCGGATCATCCATGGTTTCTGGGGTGTCAATTCCATCCGGAGTTCAAATCGCGGCCGATTAACCCTCATCCGCTTTTCAGCAAATTTATTGAAGCTGCATTGAAACATGCAAAAAAGGATATCAAGGATTAATCTGCATGTCCCGCGACTCGAATCTCAAATACGTTCGGCCAGAATTTCCCTGTCACAAAAATCCGATCTCCTTTGTCATCGTAGGCAAGGCCGTTTATAACATCAACCTGCGCGTTTTGCGGAAGATAGGCGCGGAGCGACGATAAGTCAATCCAGCCCACCACCTTACCGTTTTTGGGCGATATGCGGACAATCATGTCTTCGGTAAATATATGTGCCCATATTTCACCTTTAATGAACTCCAGTTCGTTGAGCCTGTCCACGGTGCGGCTGCCGTCATGAACCTCGATTTTCCGAACCACTTGAAATGAATCAGGATGACGAAAGGTTATGGTTGATGATCCGTTGCTCATCAGCAAATACCTGCCGTCCGACGTCAAACCCCAGCCTTCTCCTTCATATTTCATTTTTCCGATGGTCTGGAAAGTCTGCCTGTCATAGACGAAAACGATGCCGCTTTTCCACGTCAACTGATAAATTTTATTTTTTAGAAGGGCAATTCCCTCGCCGAAATACTCCTGGGCTATTTTGACTTTTTGCAGGGGTTTACCTGTTTTGATGTCTTTACTGTAAAGAAAAGATTTTCCATAAAGCCCTGTGGATTCATAAAAATATCCCTGATGGAAAAACAACCCCTGCGTAAAGTTTCCGGCATCGTGGGGATAGACATTCACAACCACGACAGATGAGATGGGGGCCCCGGTTTTCAAAAAGGGTGAAGGACCGAGCTGCCTCTCAAAAACATTCTCCGCATGAACAGGACAAACCTGGATAACAAAAATCATCCATACAGTAAGGACTGTCATCAGGCTCAATATGCCGGGTTTTCTTCCTGACCTTTTCCTATATTCTTTTCGAAATATAAAAATCTTTATCACTATTGCCGGCTTTCTGTTAATGATTGAAAAATATTTCTAAAAACTGCTGAAGCGGCTTGAAATTTTTTAAAGAATTACGGATTTTTTCGGTAGTGCGTCGGCCGAACGCAAATAAAAGGGAACGCAGGCTGACAGGTCAAGCAAATCATTTTGCCGGTATTTTTCAATCGCAAGGATTCCTACGGCAGAGGCACAGATATATTGCTGCTTTTCCGGCGCTATGACTATTTCAATGCTCATGGAGCGGATCAGGTCTGCATATTTTATCGCGCCGTCTCCGACATAGATCACATCTTTTTTCAAACAATTAGTAATGCTTTCCGGATTCAGAGCTTTTTCAGCTTCCAGTTGTATCAAAACTCCATCTTCGTCATAACGGTAGTAGGCAAGATAGACCTGACCGCGGCCGGCATCCATCATCGGGCCGATAACCGCCTTTTGATTGCTCACATTGAGTGCCAGAGCTGCCAGGGTCGAAACTCCCACCGCCGGTTTTCCTGTTGCCATCATCAACCCTTTCAGGGTGCTGACGCCGATGCGCAATCCGGTAAATGACCCCGGTCCCAGGGTACAGGCAAATAAATCAATCGCCGACAGTGCGACACCGGCCAGACGGATCGCTTCATCAATGGCGGGAAGAAGCACTTCAGAATGATTGAGGTCATTATTGATAATTGCCTCATATAGAACAGCCCTGTCGCGCAAAAGTGAAACAGAAACTGTTTTCGAAGACGAATCAAAAGCCAGTGTCAACATATTACTTGAAAAATTTTAAGACATCATTGATCGGCTTGATGTTGAGCCGTTCAATATCAATCATAATGACAAAAAGCATCAGCATCACCACCGTCTGGTCACCATTTCGATCAGATAAAAGAATATGTGCCCCCCATCCAGAACAGGAATGGGGAACAGATTGATGACTCCCAGGTTGATCGACAAAACGGCCATGAAAAGAATAAACGGAATAAGTCCTTCCTTGACCTGGGCTCCGGCTACCTGGGCAATGAAAATCGGCCCTCCCAGTGTACGGGGCGAAATGACCCCCTCAATCATTTTAACGACGGAAATAACGGTGAGCCTGCTGATTTCCCATGTTTTTTCAAACGATGAAGCCACCGCCTGCAGGGGATTTTTTCTTTCGATGACCGTTTTACCCAATGGGGATACTCCAATGAGATAGGTTGACTCTTCTTCGCCGAAAATATTCTTTGTCTTGGAAATCCTGGGTTTTACCGTAAATGTTTTTCTTTCATTTCCACGTTCAACCACTACTTTAACTTCACTGTCTTTCCCCTTTGTTATAATTGGCCTTATTTCATCCCAGTACGTTATCTTTTGATCGTTGAGAGATACGATCTTATCGCCTTTGAGAATGCCTGCCGCCGCAGCTGAGGAATCTACCGACATCTCCCCTATGACCGGGATAAGGTTGGGCAGTCCGTACATAAAAACAATAAAGAAAATGACCACGGCCAGAAGAAAATTAAAAACCGGCCCTGCCAGCACAATTAACAACCGCTTCCAGGTTGGCTGATTGTAAAAAGACCTTTCTTCGTCTTCCGGCGGCAGCTCTTCCGTGCCGGATTCTCCCAGCAGCTTTACATACCCGCCTAGCGGAATCCAGGAAAGGACATATTCCGTCTCCCCGACAGTTTTCCCGAAAATTTTCGGGCCAAATCCCAGAGAAAACTTCTGAACCCCTACCCCCCCAATTCGAGCGGCCAGAAAATGGCCGAGTTCATGAATGAAAATAAGGACTCCAAGCAAAACGACAAATGAAATTAATGTTACCAAACTGTCACCTTTTCCTTAATTTATTAACGATCATGCCTGCTTGTATTCTGGCTTCCCTGTCTGCGCCCAGAATATCGTCCAGGGATGGATTTTTCTTTACCTGATGTTTGTCCATTACTTTTTCTATTACTTTCGGCAGATCATTAAAGCAAATCTTTTTTTCTGTAAATGAGGCAACCGCAGTTTCATTCGCTGCATTCAAGACAACGGGAGCCGTGCCGCCCAGACGCCCCGCTTCATAAGCCAGCCCGAGGCAGGGAAACTTTTTCATATCCGGTTTAAAAAATTCCAGTGACCGGATTTCAATCATGGAATGCACAACACTCTGGGGATGGATTAAAACATCAATGCGGGCAATATCCATGTCAAACAGCCATTTTGCCTCGATCACTTCCAGCCCTTTATTCATCAGGGATGCTGAATCAATGGTTATTTTACTGCCCATTTTCCAACGAGGATGCCTGAGCGCCTGTTCCAGTGTCACTTTCTTAAGTTCAGCCCTGGACAAATTATAAAACGGACCGCCGGAGGCCGTCAGAAGAATCCTTCTCAAATTTTCCGCCCTCTGTCCAGCCAGACATTGAAATATCGCGCTGTGCTCACTATCCACAGGAAGTATTTTTATCTTTTTTTGTTTTGCCCGTCGGGTAACAATATGCCCGGCAATCACCATGGTTTCCTTGTTCGCTAGAGCGACGTCCCTGCCCGCTTCTATTGCCGCCAGAGTCGGCCTGAGTCCCGCTGCGCCCGAAATGGCTGAAAGAACGATATCAGATGACGGATATGAGGCAACTTCCTCAATGCCTTTTTCGTCATAAAGGATTGGAATCCTTTTTTTAAAACCCAGGATTTGATGCAATATCGCAGCGTCTTCCCCGGTGCTGACGGCAACGATCTCCGGTTTAAATTTTACAATCTGCTGCGCGAGAAGCTTCACATTGCGTCCGGCCACAAGCGCCGTCACCTTGAATGCCCTTGGGTTCTTTTCAATAACATCCAGCGTGCTGACACCGATGGAACCCGTTGATCCTAAAATGGTGATTTTTTTCATCAGCAAATCACAAAAATCCGGTAATAATAAACAAAAGGTCCCAGGAAAATCAGACTGTCCATCCGGTCCATCAGCCCGCCATGCCCCGGCAGCAGCGAACTGGCGTCTTTTTTTCCATAATTCCTTTTGATGACGGATTCACAGAGATCTCCCAGCTGCCCGATGATACTGCCCGCAAATCCGAGAAATAGAAAGTGGTAAACGCTGACATCGGGAATCAGGAAATAACCGAACAGACCGGCTGCCGCAGTTCCGCCAAGAATGAGGCCAAGGGTGCCTTCCACGGTTTTACCGGGGCTAACCAGCGGAATCAGCTTTCTTTTCCCGAAATACTTGCCCACATAAAGAGCAACGGTATCCCCGACGATTCCAATCACCAAAACAAGCATAATCCAGTAAATTCCGCTGTCCAGTTTCCGAAGCATGATAAAGTGCGATGTCAACAACGGAATATAAAGCATTCCAAAAAGCACTTTGTTCATGGAAGACATGTCAAAGCTGTTTTCGCTGATTTTCCATAGAAAGACAATGAACACGGCCATGACCGCAAAAGCCAGAAGAGCGATTAACCATTGCGAATTGCCGATCAGGACGGTGACGGGAATAAGAACGGCAAGAATCAGGCCTTCCGTTTTTTCTTTCAGGTAGCCGGGTCCGAAAACGATACTGTTGTATTCCCACATGCCAATGATGATAATCAGCATGATCGCGGCGGCAAACAGTTCCAGGGATCCTAAAAAAATTATCAGGAGCAAAACGACGGCCAGAACAATGCCTGTCAGCCATCTTTGCAGATTCGAGTTTTTTATCGCCATTTTTTTACCTGGATAAAGGCTGCTTCCTGCTGATTTGTTCACTCGTTAATCCGAAACGACGCTCTCTGCGCTGATACACAGCAATGGCCTTCAACAAATCATCTTTTTTGAAATCAGGCCACAGCACATCCGTAAAATACAGTTCAGCATAAGCAAGCTGCCAGAGCAGGAAATTGCTGATGCGATATTCCCCGCTGGTCCGGATCAGGAGATCGGGATCAGGCATGCCGCTTGTATATAAATAACGTCCGACCAGGTCCTGATTAATGTCGTCGATCTCAAGTTTTCCATTTCGATTGTCCGAAATCATCTTTTGAATGGCAAGAGCAATTTCATCACGGCTGCCGTAGCTCAACGCCAGGTTCAGGACCATTTTGTCATTCTGCTCCGTAAGCTTTTTAACGTCCAGAAGCTTTTCTTTCACCGGCGGATAAAGCCGGTCTATGTCACCGATTGAATTCAGCCGGATCTTTTGTTTCTGAAGCGTCGGCGTTTCTTTTTCGAGATAATCTTCCAGCAGGGACATCAGCGCGTCAACCTCATCGTTGGGCCTTCCCCAGTTTTCAGAAGAGAACGCAAAAAGCGTCAGATATTGAATCCCGATTTCTCGGCAGGCAGTCACCGTCGTCCTGACGGCCTGAGCACCCTTTTTGTGGCCTCGAATCCTGCCCATGGTGTGCTGTTTTGCCCAGCGACCGTTGCCATCCATGATGATGGCAATATGTCGCGGCAGTTTGTTTTGATCAATCTTGAACATGTTCTTTTCTTCTGTCCTTAAAAACAAATGGGGAGCTTTTGACTCCCCATTAAAATATTTTTCTGTT
>PHBN01000203.1 GCA_002840635.1 Deltaproteobacteria bacterium HGW-Deltaproteobacteria-1 | reverse complement strand
ATTTATGGAGAAAAATCTTTTTCGTCCTTTTCAGACCACAAAAAAGCAGGGGATGGGAATCGGTCTTTATCATTGCAAAACCATTATTGATGCGCATGGCGGAAAACTAAACGCAGAAAGCGAGGAAGGCAAAGGAACCACTTTCAGAATTCTATTGCCACTGGGGAAAAAATCGTGAATAACTCTTGTAACGAGGTGCTGTATTGAAAAAGCAAAAGCTGTTGATTATCGATGATGATGAAGATCTACGCACCCAGATGAAATGGGCGTTGACGGCGGACTATGATGTCTATCTGGCTGAAGACCGGCCAAGCGCCATCGCCCTGATTAACAAAGAGCAGCCGGCCGTGATCACGCTTGACCTGGGATTGCCGCCAAACCCCGCCGGGGTGGAAGAAGGGTTTGCTGTTCTGGATCACGTTCTTGACGAGTATGGCAACACAAAAGTAATTATCATCACCGGACGCGGTGAAAAAGAACATGCCCTGCGCGCTGTTGGAAAAGGTGCGTACGATTTTTTTTACAAGCCCATTGAGTTGGATGAACTGAAAGTTGTGCTCAAGCGGGCGTTCCATGTTTCCCAGCTGGAAGAGGAACAGCGGGAATTGCGTCAGCGCTTGAGCGGCGACACTTTTGAAGGCATGATCGGAACGTCCACGAAAATGCAGGATATTTTTTCCGCCATCCGCAAAGTGGCAACAACAGACGTTCCCGTTTTGATCAGGGGAGAAAGCGGCACCGGCAAAGAACTCGTCGCCCGTGCCATTCACCGGCTGAGTATTCGCGGGTCCAGGCCTTTTATTCCAATTAACTGCAGTGCCATTCCTGAGAATCTTATTGAAAGTGAATTATTCGGGCATGAAAAAGGAACGTTCACCGGTGCCCATGTTCAGCGCAAAGGAAGGTTTGAAATGGCTGAAGGAGGAACTCTTTTTCTTGACGAAATCGGAGATCTTCCGTTAACCCTTCAAGTAAAACTGCTGCGGTTTCTGCAGGAAAAAACCATCGAACGCGTCGGCGGAAGAGAACAAATAGAAGTGGACACCCGAATCGTTGCAGCAACGAATCGTGATCTGGAAGATGCTATGAGAAAGGCAACTTTCCGCGACGATTTGTTTTATCGAATAAAAAAAATCAAGGGATTCAGCAGTCAGGTGATTGAAGCCCTTGAACGCTACCCATGGCCGGGAAATGTCCGTGAACTGGAAAACCGCATTAAACGCTCGGTTATCATGTCCGAGGGGAAAAAAATCACACTGGAGGACCTGGAAATGCAGTCCGTTGCAGGCGTCAAAGAGCATATTTTGCTCAAGGATGCCCGGGAAACACTGGAGAAGGATCTTATTATGAAGGCCATAGTACGCAATGAAAATAACCTGACGAAGGCAGCATCCGACCTGGGAATCAGCCGTCCTACTTTATATGACCTGATGCAGAAACTGGGCATCCCGAAATAGACGTTTCCCATTTAAACAAAAAAAAGCAGAGCCAATTTGGCCCTGCCTTTTTTTTTATTACAGGAGAGACATACGATATTTTGAACGTTATTAACTAATTTTTCTTTTGATTCCCACTATCCCAATCAGACCAAGACCCAGGAGAATCAACGAAACCGGTTCGGGAACCTGCGTTCCAGGGAACTCGCCAATGTGACTGAATTTCCCTATGTTTTTGATCTCATAACCGGCTTGATCAAGGTCAACAACTGCATATTGCAAGCTCGCAAAATTTGTGTACAGGTGGTGGGTATACGGCTTGTCCTTTGCACCAGCTCCGACTTTAATGAAAAAATACAGTGGATTAGTAGACACAAAATCCATGGCATAGACACTGTCATCCTCATTAGTTACAACCCACATAATTTCAGCGACGTCAGTTTTTGTCATATCAGCTACGGTATATGATGTACCAAGTACTGAATTGACCCAGGCTACTTCGTCCGCGTCACCGCTATCAGCCAGCACTGCGGAAGCTTTTAAAAAATCCACTCCCCCGATATCAACTGCCGGATTGCCAATTGTGAGAGACCATGATGTAACGGGGAATATCAGAATTACTGCCAGCAACCCTATAAGTATTATCTTTCTCATTTTTTTCTCCTCGTCGGAATATGCATTGTCATACATTTTAATGCAAACGTCATACCAATAAACGTAATCATCCAATTAGCATTATATGCATATGATATTATTGTGAATGTTTAATTTTAATATCATTCCCCCATAACATGCAATTTCTATTTATAGTCAAGATTCGTAAAGTTATCCGACGCCGAACCCGCCGTATTCGATCTGATCTTCATATATGGTTGAATCTTATTATAATTTGGATTGATATTTTTTCATATCAAAACGTCAAAAATGTCGACGAATTTACGCGGGATGTGATTCACATCCTCCCCCTGGCCTCTTCAGACTGTGTCGCAATCCATTGCGAGGGAGCAGAGCGACCGAAGCAATCTCATAAGCTCATGTATTCATGAGATTACCACGCCGCCTGAAAGGCGGCTCGTAATGACAAACAAGGTCAACGGCTTAGTGCTTCATTGATTTTGTCGGCCAATTCTATTTTTGCAAATGTTTTTTCTATGGCATCACCCAACGCAAAACTGGCCTGGTAGCCCATCCGGTCTTCTGAAAAGGCAACGTGCTCCAGTGATGTTGTAGCCTCCACGGTGGTACGATACAGTATTTTCTTTTCCTGCATATCTGCAACGTGAATCGTCAGTTTCAATTTCGTCGTGTAAGTATTGGTTGGAAAGTCCCTTCGGCAGTTGATTTCCATCTCCTCAATCGTGCCGCCGATCAGAACCCTTATATGACTGACCTTGGGGATAGTTTTTTCGTTTAAATCCCATGGCTCAACAACACCGGATAAATTATATCCGGCTTTTCTTAAATATTGCCTCATCCCATCGGCTATCGTGTACGTCGGCCGTGCATATTTAGGCAGCACCAGCACTCTCACGCCGCCTTTTTCAATAACGCGTCCAATGACAAGCGGGTCGTCGATCTTTCGTTTATCGATAAATTCGGCCACTCCGATGATCGATTGCAGGGCTTTTTCATCCGGCTTCAGGTAGAAGGGAATGACAGCATTTTCCGCGTCATAATCCATATTGATGGTATAGATCCCGCTGGTGGCACAACCTGAAATACTCAAGGCCATGATCAGCAGAAGAAATATCAAACCATGCAGTTGAGTTTTTTTCATGAACAACCTCCCTATTCTAAAGGATGAACAAACAAACCGCTGCGTAATTTGGGCTCAAACCAGGTGGACTTGGGTGGCATAATCGCCCCGGCATCGGCCACACTCATGACCTGTTCCATTGTGGTGGGATAAAGAGAAAACGCCACGGAAAATCCATCCTGATCCACCAGTTTTTCCAGTTCCCCCATACCCCGAATGCCGCCGATAAATTTAATGCGGTCGTCCGTGCGCGGATCGGCAATGCCTAGAACCGGCGCGAGCAGATGATCCTGCAAAATGGCCGCGTCCAGCCTGGCCACCGGATCCTTGTCATCGAACACACCGTCTTTGATGGTGATCACATGCCACTTGCCGTCGAGATACATACCGAAATCATGCTCACGCTGCGGTGATTTTGCGGTAAAGTCTTTCGTCACAGTGAATTTTTCACTGATTTTATCCAGAAACTGCCCGACGGTAAGGCCGTTCAGGTCTTTCACTGCCCTGTTGTAATCCAGAACCTTCAATTGATTGTAAGGAAAAAAGACGGCAAGCACGTGATCTGATTCCTGCACCTGGCCTTCTCTGCGTCGTCTGCGGGCAACCGCGGCACCGGCAGCAGCACGATGATGCCCGTCGGCAATATAAAGCGCGTCCACACGGGCAAATTCGTCTCTCAGATCGGCGATCAGCCCGTCATCAGCCACCACCCAGGCGGTGTGGATCACGCCGTCTTCGGCAGTAAAATGATATTCCGGCGGTCCCGCAACAACCTTTTCAACAATAGCGTTAATGCGCGGGCGCGCCGTGTAGCTGATGAACACCGGACCGGTCTGGGCATTGACGTTATCCACATGGCGGATACGGTCTTCCTCTTTGTCTTTCCGGGTTAGTTCATGTTTCTTGATTTTGCCTTTGTCATATTCCTCGGCGCTCATCACCCCCACAATGCCCGTCTGCACTTGTTGCCCCATCTGCTGGCGATAAACGTAGTAACAGGGTGATGTATCCTGAAACAAAATCCCTTCATTCATGAGTTTGCTGAAGTTGCGTCTGGCCGTTTCATAAATCGCCGGGGCGTCCGGCAATGTTCCGTCCGGCACATCGATTTCTGATTTTTCAACGTGCATAAAGCTCAACGGTTTGCCGGCCACGGCTTTTATTCCTTCTTCCCGGGTCATCACGTCGTATAGCACAATATTTCCGGAAGCAGTTTCCGCAAATGATTATTGAAGATTACACGGGTGACTTTCAAACACGCATGCAAAAACTCAACAGCCTTCTGGGCGGCCTGGATAACCTGATTCTTGTGGGATCAAGCTTTGGCGGGCTGATGGCTGCGCGGTTTGCACTGGATAACGAGACAAGAGTCAAAAAATTGATCCTGCTCGCTCCCGCCCTTATTCTGGAAGGTTTTGAAAACGCCGTAAATCAGAAACTGCAAATTCCCGTGATTCTTTATCACGGGATCAAAGACGACATCGTCAACCCTGATGCCGTGAAAAAAATTGCAGAAAAAACATTCGGCCGCCTGGAATATCACCTGGTTGATGACGACCACCCGTTGAACAACGTCTTTCCCACGCTTGACTGGCCGAAACTTCTCTCGTAGCCCGCAGTATTCGGCGTGTTCGGGGGATAACCTGATAACCTGATAACCTGAAGGTCACGCGACACGCCCTACATGCTGACACAGATCAATCAGCATAAAATTGTTCCACCAGCACCAGATACTCGGCCAGCAACTTGCGGCTGACAACGAAGATATGTCCGATATTCTTTTCGATGATGCGGTTGAGGTGCGGGCTTGTATAGTGGACATTTCCCTTTTCCACCTGTCCCCAGGTCTGACCGGCCACACATGACCCCGCCGGCGCAATGGGGTCCCTTAATCCTTTATAATCAAAAATTCTTACACCCGCCTTTTTGAGGATTTTCATATTCACGGGCTTGCCGTCAAACCTGGGATTGGTAGAGGGCAGACAATAGGTGCCTTCAAAAATCTGGTTGCCGAGAAACACATTCTGTATCCACTGAATATGAGCGGTCACGGGGAACTTCGTACCATGCGTCAGCCAGTACAGAAAAGGAGCGGAGTCGGCAATGGACTCTTTGATCTCCGCGCGGCCGTAAAAACCCAGAACAACCGTATACTGGACACCGGGCTGGATTTCATTCATTCCCGCTTCGATCACCTGGGGCGGAATGTTGACGGCGCCAAAAAGTTCCTTCATCAGGTAAGGATCGTAGTCGCGGCGGATGAGGTTACGGATCGGGGCGTGACCGCTTTCCTCATCGTCAAACTTTGTGGGCGATGCCATCAGGGCAATTTTCCTGATATCCATCTGCTGCCCGGACGCCAGCCGCTCCTCGGCCCGCCGCGCCAGATAAGGCATCATGATGGTTCCACCCATGCAATACGCCATAATGTATATCTCTTTTCGGGGATGCCTTTTCTTGATCAGGCCTATATAAAGATCGGGAATTGTTTTCCCGTAAAAGTCAAGGCCCAATTCGGTTTCTTCCCATCCCGGATCGCCATGATCAACCATGTAAATTGCGTAGCCTTTTTGATGTAAAGATTCGATAACGGATTTGCCGGACGCCAGATCGAACAATTCCGGTTTGTTGATCAGCGGCGTCGCCATATAGATAATTTTGCCGTTGAATTTAATACCTTTGGGAACGGGATAATAACGTAAGCTTACCCGGTGAATCATGGATCCCTTCACATATTCGTAGGCGGAACAGCCGATATGGCCTCCGGTTGCCCTTTCGGAATATTCTTTGATATCAAAAGCATTTTCCGCATAGAGATTCTCGAGACGAACATGATTTTCAGCCAGATATTCATCAAAAGAAGTCATCAGGGTCCCATCCGGCTTTGTTTTGGCAAAGGGAAGGTCCCCGCTGGTAAAGGGTTTCTCCGTGATCAACACCAGCAGGCACTTCAAGAGTTCTTTCATGGCTTTCAGTCGGGTCAAACCGATGTTATTATATTGATGCTCCAGCTGGGAGAATTCATCCATATAGTTTTTCAGGTACTCTTTTCCCTTCGCTGTCGTGCAAATCATGTGAGCTTTTTCACGGTTAAATTTGCCGTCTATTATGAAAAAACCCGTCAAGGTATAAAGAAGCCGGGAATAATTTTTATAAATCCAGCCGTTCACGTCAGCAATCACATCGGGATTTCTGGACGCACCGACAGCAATGCGCGCGC
>PHBN01000005.1 GCA_002840635.1 Deltaproteobacteria bacterium HGW-Deltaproteobacteria-1 | reverse complement strand
GAGGGTCGTTTTCCTGATTCTTTGACGACGGGCCGCCTGTCTGTTATAATCATTCCTGGACATGGTCTTTTCTCCTTTCTGCTATGGTTGTTTGGGATAATCAACTTTAACAGATCGAAAATACCATGTCCTCTCCTATCTTCCTTATAGTAAGCTGTAAGAAACAGACTGTCATGTTTGTTAAAAGGCAGAACTCAATCGGGAATAAACACTATTCACTCCTGACGACAAATATCGATACCACACTACATCTTGTGGCCAATTTATTCTTGACATACAAAAACACGCTTTCTATATTGTTTTCCAAAGAAACCAAATTCTTATCAAAAAATCCGTTCTTTTTCTCGGCGTGTTTTGTTTTTCGATTCTTTTTATGCTTGCTAAACATTCTATCTTATGATTTAAAGCAAATCAAATTACACCATACTATTATTACTCCAAACTCCAAAGCATATTCTATTCAAAGCCACATCTGGAAATGGTTTCACGGATGATGACTGTTCAGAAATTTCATTTATTCAAAAAACGAATTGAACATTTAAAGATTTATCTTAACTTTTTACATTATCAAGGAATGATATGAAAAAAGAAATAGAGAAAAAGAGCCCCTCTGCGGAATTTCTAAAAACCGACAAAGGGAAATCGAAGTCCATTGAATTGGAAATCCCGTACCTGTCTCTTCCGAAAGGCGGAGGCGCGATTCGAGGGATCGATGAAAAGTTTTCTGTTAATCCGGTTAACGGCACTGCCTCATTTTCCGTGCCGTTGCCGTTTTCAAAAACAAGATATTCATCACCGTCTCTGAACTTGTCCTACAATTCCGGCGCCGGCAACGGACCATTCGGACTGGGCTGGGATGCAGGGCTTGTGTCGATCAAACGGAAAACCGACCGGGAACTCCCCCTGTATTTTGACGACATCGATTCCGATACCTACGTTTTCTCCGGGGCCGAAGACCTTGTGCCTGAATTCGCCAGGGCCGATGACGGGAGCTTCATGAAAGACAGCGATGGCGATTACATCAAACATGAAGTAGATTCGGCAGACCACACCTGCCGGATCAGATATTACCGGCCCCGCATTGAAGGTCTTTTCTCGCGGATCGAAAGATGGACCGAGAAAGCAAGCGGCATCATTAAATGGCGCATTCTCACGAAAGAAAATACAACCACTCTTTTCGGGTGGTTGGACGGTTCGAGGATTTCGGATCCGGATGACGAGGCCAAGACATTCCAGTGGTTTCCGGAATTTGTGTTTGATGACCGAGGCAACTGCCACCGGTATCTGTATCAAAAGGAAGATGACGCAGGATTTAACTCGGGGCATCCCGAAAACCGCAACAGAAAGAAAAATGGCAAAATCACTTACGCCAATCTATACTTGCAAAAGATCCTTTACGGCAACCGGACGCCTTATTTCACATTCGGCTCTCCTTTTCCCGCAGAGTCCGATTATATGTACGGCACGGTCTTTGATTATGGGGAATACGACAGTGCGTCCCCGTACAATATGACCGGCCAGTGGGGCTTTCGGCCCGACGCCTTTGCAGATTACAAAGCCGGCTTTGAAATCCGCACCACCCGGCTTTGCCAGAGAGTGCTGCTTTTTCACAACCTGTCCGAGCTGCCGGGAGAGAGAGCTCTCGTCAAATCCCTGGATTTTGAATATGACGCGTCAACCGAACAGGGCTTCACCTTTCTGAAGTCCGTTACCCAGCGCGGATATCTTAAAAAACCAGACGGTTCCTACACATCCAAGCATTTACCGCCCATGGAATTCGATTATCAGAAGCACGACTGGAACAGCGACGTCAACTCCATATCCCGGGAAAACCTCGCCAACGCTCCGGCCGGTCTTGATGAGCAGCAGTATCATTTTACTGATCTTTACGGCGAAGGGCTGTCCGGGATTTTCACCGAAGCTGCAGGGGGATGGTATTACAAGCGCAACCAGGGGCATGGCCATTTCGAACCGGCCAAGCCGGTTCTTTTGCGGCCTTCCTTTGAAGGGGGAAGCAAGAAGATCCAGCTGGCGGACCTGGACGCTGACGGGACCAGGCAGATGGTGGTCAACGGCAACGGCATTTCCGGCTATTTTGAACTGGACGATAATGCCGAATGGATGCCGTTTCGCAGTTTCGTGAGCATACCCAATATCAATCTGGCGGATCCGTCGTCGCGTATGGTCGACCTCAACGGGGACGGCAAACCGGACATCCTTTCGGTCGATGAAAATTTCCTCACCTGGTATAGCTCCGAAGGGAGAAATGGTTATGCGGAAGTGCGCCGGTCGGTAAAGCCTCATGATGAGGAAGCCGGTCCGGGGGCGGTTTTTTCCGATTCCGATTACGGCGTCTTCCTGGCGGATATGTCCGGTGACGGGCTGTCCGACATCGTTCGCATCCGCAACGGCGAGGTCAGCTACTGGCCAAACCTCGGCCACGGCCGGTTCGGCGCCAGAGTGCTCATGGGCCGGAGTCCTGTCTTCGACCGTGCCGATGCTTTCAATCCTGCGTATATCCGGCTGGCCGACATTGACGGCTCGGGCACGGCGGATATCATTTACCTGGGACGAAACGCCTTTACCTGCTGGTTGAACCAAAGCGGCAACGCTTTTGCCGAAACACCTTTCACCATCGAACATTTTCCGGAGATCGATCAGCGGGCCAAAATATCCGTTACGGATCTCATGGGAAACGGCGTCTCCTGCCTCGTGTGGTCGAGCGATCTGGCAAAATACTCGGAAGCGCCCCTGAAATATGTCGATCTGATGAACGGCAAAAAGCCGCATATCATGATGGCCTACAAAAACAACATCGGCAAAGAGGTGTCGATAGAATATACTCCCTCCACGGACTTTTACATCAAAGACAAACTGGCGGGAAGGCCCTGGATCTCGAAGCTTCACTTCCCAGTGCAGTGTGTATCGAAAATTACCACGGTTGACGCCATTACCGGCCACACCAGTGCCAGCCTGTATCAATACCACCACGGCTATTACGACCATGCGGAACGAGAGTTCCGAGGCTTCGGCCTGGTGGAGCAGACCGATGCCGAAGATTGCGAGAACTGGGACCTTGACGCCGGCGGCACCTTGATCGATGCGGCTCTTCACCAGCGGTCCGTAACGACCCGGACATGGAACCATACAGGGGTATTTTCAGGCAGGGACAGGATCCTGAATATTTTCGAACATGAATACTGGTATTCGGAGATGTCCAGACAGGGATTCCCTGTCAGCGCAAATGAGGCGGCACTGCCGGATGCCAGGCTTGTCGCTTTGCCGGGGCTCGATCCGTCGCTGGTTGAAATGCTCAGTCCCGAAGAGTGGCGCGAAGCACTGAGAGCCTGCCGGGGCATGGAACTTCACGCCGAGGTGTTTGTGAAAGACGCGCCTGCAGCCGGTGCCACACAGGACCAGCTGATCAAACAGCTCAAACCCTACAAAGCGACCTCTCACGGCTACACCATCGAGCTTGTCCAGCCAAAGGGACAGAACCGGCATGCGGTGTTTTTTGCCCGGGAAAGAGAAAACATCACTTATAATTATGAGCGGAATATCGAAGATCCCCGCGTGGCGCACAATCTGAACCTTGTTTTTGATGAATACGGTAACGCCTGCGAAACGGCGTCGGTTGTGTATCCCCGGGGGACAGTCGATCTTTCGCTTCCACCCGTCATTCGGGACGCGCAAAACAGGACGATGATTCTTTACACGCAAAGCGGCTACACCCAGGATGTGATCTCCGATGATGTTTACCGTCTGAGAATGCCGTCTGAGGTTCTGACTTACGATCTGTCCGGTGTCTCCAAGGCAGGCCCGATTTTCAGCGCGGAGGATTTCAAGGGGATTCTGGCCCAAGCAGACCAGGCGCTTTACAGCGAAATAGACCGAAAGCCGTCGGGTGGCAAACCGCTGAAACGGCTTATCGAACACCAGAGGAACCTTTATTATAAAAATGACCTCACCGGCCCTCTGCCTTTAAATACACTGGAATCAAACGCAATCATTTACGAAAGCTATCAGCTGGCCTATACGCCGGACCTGCTTGCGGAAATTTTCGGCGGCAAGGTCACAGATGCTGTCATGACCGAAGGGAAGTACGTCCACTCGGAGGGAGACGGCAACTGGTGGGGCCGGTCGGGACGCGCTGCTTATATTCAGGGGTCCGAAACGGTTGCCGATGCAAAGATGCGCTTCTATATGCCCGTAATCTATACGGACGCGAACGGAGCAAGTTCCAAAATCAAATATTACGGAGCTTATTTTCAGTTCATCGAAGAGATTGAAGACGCACTGGGCGGCAAAAACAAAATCCAGCAATTTGATTTCCGAACGCTCCTACCGCGCCGGATGATCGACGTCAACGACAATGTCTCGGAAATCGTGACGGATGAGCTGGGCCTTGTCAAAGCGCTGGCTCTGTTCGGCAAGGGGAGCGAGGCCGATGATCTGACGGGCATGACCGACGAGACGCCGTCCGCCGAGCAAAGCCTGATCGATACTTTCTTTTCCGCCGCGACGTCGTCCGACCTGACCGCTGTCGGAAAGACGCTCCTGGGGCATGCGACATCGAGATATGTGTATGATTTCGGCTCCTACAAGGCGTCCGGCCGTCCGATTGCCGCCGCCTCGATTGTCCGGGAAGAGCATTACGCGAAAAACAATGACTCGCCGGTGCAGATCTCATTTGAATACTCGGGCGGCAATGGAAAAACCGTGATGAAGAAGTTGCAGGCCGAACCGGGACCGGCAAAGCAAGCGACCGTCCATCCCGACGGTACATGCACGGTAACAACGGTTGACACATCGATTTTGCATCCTGCTCAGCTTCGATGGCTCGGCAACGAACGGACGGTTTTAAACAACAAGGGAAATCCCGTCTTGCAGTACGAACCGTATTTCTCCGTTACGCACCGGTACGAAAATTATCAGGAGCTGGTGGAAATTGGTGTGACCCCATTTCTTTACTATGACGCCCTCGACCGGCATGTGCAGACTGTCCTGCCCGACGGTACTCTGTCGAAAACGGAATTCGATTCGTGGAAGCAGTCGATTTATGACAGCAACGATACGGTCAAGGACACTGACTGGTACAAAAACAGAACGGGCAGGCTGATCGATGCACAACTCACGGCCGCAGGCAAAAATCCCGCTTATGAAAAAGCCGCGGCCGATACGGCGGCGCTTCATTACGACACCCCGACGGTCCAGCACCTGGACGTGTTGGGGCGGCCGGTGCTTTCCATTGAGCACAACAAGAATATCACCACGTCGGCGGATGAATATCTCAGCACCATCGTTGCCCACGATGCGGAAGGAAACCTCCGCTCGGTTAGCGATCCCCGGGGCAATACCACCGTCATGTTTAAATATGACATGCTGGGCAACCGAGTCTATCAGCAGGGCATGGACACAGGCCAGCGCTGGCTTCTGATGAATATTTTCGAAAATCCGCTGCGCACATGGGACGAAAGGAACCATGAGTTCCGCTACGAGTACGACATCCTTCGGCGTCCGGTTGCAAGCCGGGTGCTGGATGGCGATGGAGACAATCCCCTAGACAACATTTTTGACCGCATATATTACGGCGAGGGCGTGTCCATCAACGGCAAATCGGACCGGGAACTCAACCTCCGGGGGCAGGCCTACCGGCATTTCGACACCGCTGGTCTGGTGGAAACGCCTGAGTTCAGCTTCAAGACCATGTCCCTCAAAAACACAAGAAAACTGTTTGCCAACTACCGGGACATGGTGAACTGGTCGCAATCCGGTCTCGATACGGCCGGATTGTCTACGATTCCGGACCTGGAGACGGAAACATACACGTCGCTTTTTGAATTCGATGCCCTGGACCGGAGCGTACGCCAGAGTGCGCCGGATGGCAGCGTGATTTTGCCGTCCTATGACCGGACCGGCCTTTTGTGCGGTGAAAGTGTGGCGTTACCGGATGGCGGCTCGACCGTTTATATCAGGCACATCGATTATAATGAAAAAAGCCAGCGCAACAGCATCCGATACGGCAACGATGTCACGACGGAATACTCCTATGACCGTGACACCTTCCACCTCATCAGGCTTCAGAGCAAACGTAAAAACGGCGACCTACTCCAGGACTGGCATTACACCTTTGATCCCGCAGGCAATGTCACCCATATCGAAGACGATAACGCACCGGTTGCATTCTTTAACGGACAAATGATCACGAGCCTCTCCACGTATGCCTATGACGCCGTCTACCGGCTTGTTTCGGCCACAGGCAGGGAAAACAACGCGGCAGTCAATTTCAGCGGGAAGGATAACTGGAATGATTCGGCTTTTCTGACGAGACCTGTCTTAGGCGATCCCATGGTGATGAGGAATTATTCCCAGAGTTATGAATATGACAATGCGGGTAATATCACGGCAATGAAACACGCAGCTGGCAGCGGAAGCTGGACGAGGAATTACAATTACGAGGCCTCCAATAACCGCCTGAAGAACACGACTGTCGGCCAGGGGGCAAACTCCTATCCATTCACTTACGGCCACCATCCCGCCCACGGATTCATCACGGATATGCCACACCTCGAAGACATGGGCTGGAACTTCAAGGAAGAGCTCATCCGGAGCGTCAGGCAGAAAAGAAACGACGGCGGCAAGCCGGTGACCACCTATTACCAGTACGACTCCAAAGGCCAGCGGGTCAGAAAAGTGACCGACAATCAAGCCGGCCCGGGCTTATCTCCGGCAACCCGGGAAGAAAGAGTATATATAGGCGGCTATGAAATATATCGGGACCGCGCAGGATCAGCGCCCGGCCTCGAGCAGACAAGCTTGAGCCTGATGGACGACACGCACCGCTTTGTCATCATCGAAACCCGAAACGGGATGAACGATGGTACCGAGCAGAGCCTGGTGAGATACCAGCTGCATAATCACATCGGCACCGCATCGATGGAATTGGACAATACCGCTGACGCCGCGGTCATCAGCTATGAGGAATACCATCCTTTCGGGACAACGTCCTACCAGGCGGTCAATGCGGCCATTAAATCCGCGGGCAAGCGCTACCGGTTTACCGGGATGGAACGAGACGAGGAAAGCGGACTCAACTACCACGGCGCGCGGTATTGCGCCCTTTGGCTCGGAAGATGGTGCAGCGGCGACCCGGCTGGCCTTGTGGATGGAACCAACCTGTACCGTTACGCAAGGAACAATCCCTTGAAGGCGTCCGATCCGGGAGGGATGACTCCGCCCGGGCCGGAGAGACTCCGGCTGATGCGCGAGCTCGGGTTTGATTACGATGCCCGGCAGGATATCTGGTACTCCCGCAGGGACTGCATCCAGCGACATTTCGGCTATCTGGACGTTTACGACCAGGCGGCGGCCCTAGCCATCGACATCGACAATGAAACGATCCGCTTCGAACACGGCGGTCGGCACTGGAAAATCGAGCTCTGGAAAGGAGATTATACCGTAATCCCGACGATTCCCGGCTACGTCTTCGGGACAGGCGCGGAAGTTGGTGTCTATGTGGATCAGCTCGCACCGGGTACCCCTCCTGATTCGGCAACAGCCGTGAACGACCAGCAGAGGATCCGGTTTGAGCTCTACAATCGGTCGGACATGGCGCATCCGATATTCACGCGGGATTCAGCATCGTCAGGCGGAACGTCGGACAGACACTGGTGGCTGACGGGATTTTCCACCACCCGACGGGATTCTCCGGAAGACCTGGTGATGAGAGTGACGATCGGTTTTGTCGACCGAAGCGGAAACCCCGATCCGGGGCTGGCCAGAGCCTTTTACACCGAGCTCACGAGGGGTGGTCGATATAGGGGCGCCACAATCACCGGCCATGAAGTGTCCTTCACCTTTGACCGGCCGTATTCGCCCCAGCCGCCGCGAATACGGCGAACGATCAACCGGGAAATCGACAGAAACCTCAGACGGGCCGAGCCGTTCCTCGGACCGATTGTGCGCAGGGTAATGCCTCAAGTGGCGCCGCATGCGAGGCGTGTCATCAGAAACGTGGAGGCGCATGTGGAACCGGTTTTGAGGATTGTGAATCCTTATGTGATTCCGGCGATACAGGGTGTTGACAGATTTCTCGGCAGGGTCACCGGAGAGGTACGCAGACCCACACCCTGACAAATCGTCTGCCGGAACATTTCAGGAGAGGGGCCTCGAAGATGTGGACAGCAATCTGCCGTGATGCGCAGAAGGATCACGCCAATGGCGGGTTGAGCATATTAAAAAAAAGAAAGTCAATTTATTCATGAGTTGCTGGTGCGCAAATTAATGATTTTAAAACAATCAACAAGGAGAAATCCCATGAATCAGAGCTATGCATTAACAGGCAAGGTGATTGATAAAAAAACAGGAACCGCTCAGCCCGGTCTTCGCATCGAGGCATGGGACAAAGACCTGCTGATCAAAGATCCGCTCGGAAGCACCGTAACCGATGCGTCCGGTTCCTTTACGCTAAAATTAAGCGACCAGTATGCCGGCGAAATCACAAAAGTCAGAAAGCCTGATGTGTTCTTCAAAGTTTTCAAAGGCGACTCGCTGCTGGCCGACACGCGATCCGGCGTCCTCTGGAATGTTAAGAAGAGAATCAAATCATTTGAGATACCGGTTGCTGCGGCCGTTGTTCCCGCGCAGACCGATGGAACTTTAACCATCAGCGGCACGATCAAAACAGACAAGTCCGTTGCCGCGGTTGGTGTGAAAGTCATGGCTTACGACAAAAACATCAGCGGCGATAAGGTCATTGGCCAGGCTGTCACCGATGAGCATGGACATTATAAGATCACCGGAAAAATGGACGGCAGCACCCGTAAAGCGAAGCCGGATATCGAAATTCGGGTGTATAATGTGGCCGACAAGACGGAGATCGGCCGGTCCGGTGTTACATACAATGCCGACGCCCACATTTCCATTGAAGCCGTGGTCAGCTCCGACAAGATCAAACGCCCCACCGAATACGAACGCCTGCGATCAGCATTAGAGAATTGCTCCGGCGGCAAAAAGCTCCAAGACCTGAAGGAAGACGACGCAAAAGCGGATATTACTTACGTTGCCAATAAAAGCGGATGGGACGCCAGGCTTGCGGCCATGGCCGTCCAGGCGGAGACACTTTCTTCAAAAGCAGAAATTCCTCCTGCACATTATTACGCTCTTTTTCGAACAGGGCTCCTGATGGATCAATCGGCAATGCACAGACTGTCGACTGATTATATCGCCGGGGCCATAACCCGGGCGATAGCCGACAAAATCATTCCGGCCGGGGGAGACGCCCGGGATTCCGCAAAAAAACTTGCTACGATGAATGCCACAGCCCTGATGAAAAATCCGGAAGGCGGCGCCATGTCCAGCCTTGGTTCCATGCTCGATTTGAGGCTGGATGCGAAACAGAAAAAAATCTTTATGGACTGCTACCAGAAGTTCGGCGGCAAAGGCGCTCGATTCTGGTCCGGCCTCAAGGCTGGGGGCATGAAGGACGGTGTTATATCCGGGCTGAAGCTCGACGGCAGGCTCGGTTACATGACCATGCACAATGCGAACCTGATCAAACGTATCCACAAATCCTTTAAGGTCACAGACCCTTCTGATCTCGTGAGGTCCGGGCTGTATAAGGCGGCTGACTGGAAAAAACTGATCGGCAAGGATATCCCCGCCGGCCTGACTGCGGACGATTATGCACTGGTGCTTTCAGGGCATTTGATTCTGAGCTATCCGACGCTGGTGACTGCCCAGATGGTCAAAAACCGGGAGATCAATCTGGGCAAAGATGCTCCGGTAGAAGAGCTCTATGCCTTCATGAATAAAAGCCAGGCGGACTTCCGGCTGGGCGTTGAACCGGTTAAATCATGGACCGGATATGCCAATCTTAAGCCGGAAGTAAAAGCTGCGGCAAAAAAGGTGGAGCGGCTCTACCAGCTAAGTCCGTCCAACGCGGCCATGTCGGCCATGGCTTCCCAGTCCCTGACGTCGGCCTATCAGATCATGAAATACACCCGCCCCGAGTTTCTGACCAAGTATGGCCCCTCCTTCTCCTCGCCGACGGAAGCCGACCTGACTTACACCAAAGCCCACGAAGTATACAGCTCAACCATCAACACCGCCATGTCCTACATGACGTCGCGCATGGCCCCAAATGTGTACGCCATCACCGGGAAATTTGAAAAGACGCAGGGGGAAATCATCGCTTATCCCACCCTCGATGAACTGTTCGGCGACATGGACTACTGCAACTGCGAGGAGTGCAAATCGGTGCTGAGCCCCGCCGCATATCTTGTGGATCTCCTCCAGTTCATCGATCTGCAAGATATACCCCATGACAAAAGCAACCCGATCGACGAGTTGCTCAAGAGGCGTCCGGACATCCAGCACATCCAGCTGACCTGTGAGAATACAAACACAGTAATGCCTTATCTCGACCTGGTGAATGAAGTACTCGAACATTACATTGTCAACGGCAATCTCACCACCTTCACCGGCCATAATGCGGACACGGACACCAATGCCAATGACCTTCTGGCCGATCCCCGGTACGTGGAGGATGGCGCCTATACCGTTGCCAGAGGAAAAGTCTATCCTTACAATCTGCCGTTTGACAGACCTCTTGAAGCCCTGAGGCTCCTGTTTCAGGTGTGGGGAACATCGCTCGATGTGGCTCTCGACGTCTTCGGATCGGCGCAGTCAGGGCGCATCCAGCGTCTTGGCCTCAACCCGGACGAATTCAGAATCCTCACCGATCTGTCATTCCATAAACTTCCAGAATATTTCGGTGAGACGTCAGGATCAAACATCAATCAGCTCAATGTGGCGATAGCATCAGGCAAAGTCTTTGCGCAGAGATGCAATGTCACGTACATGGAGCTGGCGGATCTTCTGGAAACACGGTTCATCAATCCGGGTATCGATCTTGTGCCGCCTCTCAAAAGGCTTGGCGTCAGCCTCACTCAGATACAGTCGCTTTATACCGGAAGTATGACACCAGGGGCCTTCAACGCCCTGCTTCCGGTCGGCCTGGACCTCGCCGACTACAACAACAATGTGGTGCAGTGGCTCAACGACAACAGAACGCTGATCATGGGCCTGATCACACTGACGGACATGGCCCCCGGCACCGGCGACTGCAGTTTTGCCAACCTCCAGCTCAGATACGCCCTTCCGGACATGAGTGCAAACAAGCTGGCAGAAATTTCTTATCACAAGCTGCATCGCTTCATCCGGTTCTGGAAGAAATCATCATGGAGCATGGACACGGTAGACAAGATCTTTACCACGTTGTCGACCGTTGCCTCCAAGGACCTCACCCTGGCCAACGTTGACACCGTCTTTACGACATTGCTCAACCGGACGGCCGGCCTGAAAAAGCTCGCCTCGCTGAAGTCGATATCTGAAAAGAAGCTGCCCGTATGGCTGGCTCTGTGGGATGCGTCGGTTGCCGTATCCGACAGGCAGGCTCAGCTGGCAAAACTTTTGAAGCTCAGGATCGACGATTTGACGGACCTGATTGAAATCACCGGCATCGATCCGCTGGCCGTCGACCTCGAGGCCGACAGTCCGTCCCTGATTCAATTCATCAAGATTGCAGAGGACCTCAAGGCAGCCTCCCTCAAGGTGGAAGACCTGAATTACATCCTGAGGCATAAAGACCTCGCGGGTAAACTGACGCCTGATACCGCCACGCTGCTGAAGGGCATAAAAAATGTCAGGGACGCCATTAACGCTGTTACGGCGGACCTGTCTGTGGCACCCGACAACGCCGACTTTTCCTACGCCAAGACGAAGATGGCCCTGGTGTACGATAAATCAGTGGTGGATAGTTTCTTTGCCCTGATGACCGATGAAGTTATCTTTGCGGCGTCCCTTCTCACGGCCGAAGATGTTCTGCCGGCAAAGCTTGCATCCGTAGATCCGGGCCTCGGCTTTGACCCGTTTAAAAAAGAACTCTCCTACCGGGGGATTCTCTCTGCAGCCAAACGGATGGCTCTGGCTGCCACCGCGGACGGACTTGTGCTGGCCGATGTCAGCGTGATTACGCTGCAATCCGATCTCGACACCTACAAGGCAGACATTAAAAACGCCCTTCAGGCCCTTCAGAATGAAAGCGATGCGGAGCTGACCGGGCTTGCTTCAACCTATCCTGAATTGAAAAGCATTTATGATACGGTGAGTGTGATCGCAGAGCCCTCCGACAAGATCAAAAGCCTGCTGGGCGCAATCCTACCGGACCTTGAGTTCCAGCTCAAAATCAATGCGATCAGGCTGGCTCTGACATCCTCCCTGAAATGTCCGAGGGAAATAATCGATGTCCTGACCGGGAAGACGGAAATCATTCACGCGGTCGGGAACGCCGGTAAATTCGTGGCGGATGATTTTTTGAAACTGGAAGACCGGCTGATGTTGAATACCAATGGAACATTTGACTTTTATCTTGATCCTTCAGCCACCGACAATTATATCATCTATGTCTCCGTGCCCCCAAGCACTACCGTGTCTTTGACGGTTGACGGTGTGAAGGTCATCAACGCCGTGATTGCGGGGGCGTCGGGTGAAGTGCAGAACGCGGCTGTCGCACAGATGAAGGCCGGAAATCTTGTGCCGGTTCAGCTGGTCCTGTCCGGTCTGCCGGGCGGCAAAAGCGCTTCGCTTTTGTGGAAAACAAAAGGCATGGCCAAAATTCAGATACCGGATTCCAGACTTTATTCCGGGACTGCCGTCGGCAATGTCCTTAAGTCTCTTGTCCGGCTCCAGAAGGGATCGCAAATCCAGAAGCTCCTCAAACTGACCCCCAGGGAAACCGAATATTTCGCGTCGGTCAATACGGAAACAAGGGACATCCTCAATAATCTGTATACGGAATCCGGCATCAGCTACGCCGATCTTCACAACCTCTGGAATAAATTTTATCTTCTTGTTTATTTTACGGATCTGAAAAACGAAAACGAGCAGGAAGAGGATACGTGGGTCAGTATTCTCGAGAAGCCTGACATCACCACACCGCAGGGCCAGAGCCTGCTCACCGGCATCAACCTATGGCAGGATGCGGACCTGACGTCAGTGCTGACACACATGACCCTGTCGATCGCCGATGTTTCCAAGCTGAGCGTCCTTAAGAAAGTCAAGACGGCCATGGAGTTTACAGGCCAGATTGGTTATGCCGCATCCGACGTCATCAGCTGGATCACCGACAGTCCCACTCCGGCGCTGATTACCGGCATCAAGGCCGTCATCCGGGAAAACTGCGACGACGATGCCTGGCTTACCACCATGCAGAGCGTCAGCGATCCTTTGCGCAACATGAGCCGGGATGCTCTGGTCACCTGCATTCTTTACTACATGAAGCCTTCTGCCGAAGTCGACACCGCTGACAAGCTGTTTGAGTATTTTCTCGTCGATGTTCAGATGGATGCGTGCATGAAAACGTCGCGTATACGTCTGGCTCTGTCCACGGTGCAACTCTTCATCCAGCGGTGCCTGATGAACCTTGAGCCCAGTGTCTCATCTTCGTCGATTCGAGCGTCCCAGTGGGAGTGGAAGAAGCGCTATCGGGTATTTGAGGCCAACCGGAAGGTCTTCCTGTATCCGGAAAATTGGCTTGAGCCGGAACTCCGCGACGGCAAATCATCGTTCTACAAGGAGTTGGAAGGTGAACTGCTCCAGGCGGATATTACAGCCGACCTGGCTGAAACGGCGTTCCTCAATTATCTGAAAAAACTCGACGATGTCGCAAGGCTTGAGATCGCCGGTATGTACCTACAGGAAAACGAAGCCGGGAATCAAAACGATGATATCCTGCATGTGTTTGGCCGAACCAACGGCAACACGCGCCAGTATTATTACAGACGCTACGAGTACGGTTACTGGACCCCGTGGGAAAAAATGTCGATCAATGCCGAGGGCGACCATCTCTATCCCGTGATCTGGAAGCAAAGGCTGTTTGTCTTCTGGCTCAACATTCTGGAAAAGCCCGCGGGCGCCGGGGCCGGGGACTTCCAGGGGATGAGCGAAAGCACCTGGAGCACACACAACAAGCGAAACATTGAGATCAACATGTGCTGGGCCGAATACTACAAAGGCAAGTGGACGTCCCCGAAATCATCCGACCTGAACAACCCGATCAAAATTTCAGGTCTTGACGGATTCAGCAGAAACATCATCACGCTGTGCGCAAGAAAGGAAAAGCCGGACAGCAAGACTTCGGAAAGGCTGATCTTTAATCTTTACTATCAGAATGCGAATAAGAATTACACCATCATCTATACAAGTAAAAACTGTCCGCCCGTTATTCAGGAGGACGTGAAAGACGATGCGCTTTACAACAATATTCGAGTATTCAACTACGAGCTGTACCTGAAAGGATATGAGGGAATAGCAACATATGTTCTGAACGCCGATCGGCTGGATCTTCCCGTCAAGGCGGTCAGGATATCCATAGACCAGCCGATGCATGCCGAGGATCCCAGGATCGCCGAGGATCTCCTCACCAAGACATCGGCCATGTACAATGGCTTCAGGCTTCTGCCGATCAGGCACATTGTGGAAAACCAGTGGGAGGCGCCTTTCTTTTACGATGACGAGCATTCCACCTTCTTTATTAACCCGGACGAGATATTAACCACTGCGTTATGGGAATATGAACAGTATTACGATCCGATCACCATCATTCAGCTCGATCCGGACATCCCTGTTTATATTCCACCGCTGGAAGAGGTGGAGATCATTCCCGATCCTGTGGGCCCGATCATCAATCCATCGGACCCGGTAACCCTTCCGTGGGGTGAAATCACGCAAAACACATCCAATCCGAACTATAAATACAGGCTTTCCAATTCGGTCAAGTTTGGTGTCGATAAGGTGATGTTTGACGCGGGCGGAAAGGTCAATGTCAAGATCGTTAATACAGCAACAGAAAATATCGGACGATAAGCGAGGTGAGCCATGACACAAAAATATGCGATCAAAGAAGCAAATTATTTCCATAGCACAGGGGTTTATAATCACTCTTCATGGCGCCTGGTGCTGACCCGAAAACCCAGGAGAGACGTCGATTACAAGTTTTCGGTCCACTACCACCCCTATGTGGATGAGCTCATTGAAAAGCTCAACCGCGATGGTCTGGATTCGCTTATTGATGCCGGATTCTTAGGCGGACTGAAAGCGCCCCTTGCACCGGTAAAGTATGTTCCGGGCAGCTGGGTTGTGGCGCCATTTCCGGAGGAGAATATCGACGTCAGCGACGACGGCCCGTATTCCATTTACAACTGGGAGCTTTTCTTTCATGCCCCAGTGGCGGTTGCCGTACACCTCAGCCGTAACCAGCGCTTCGCGGAGGCCCAGAAATGGTTCCATTATGTTTTCAATCCGACCAGCACCGACAAGACCGTGGACCCGCCCCAGCGGTTCTGGAATTTCCTACGTTTCCGCGAGGAAACCAAGCCGCAGTTCATCCAGGACCTGCTTACGGAACTTGCCCAGCCGGGTGATTCCGAACTCAAACAGCGTATTGAAAAAAGCATTCAGGCCTGGCGCGACAAACCCTTCCAGCCGCATGTCATAGCGAGAACCCGTTACTTCGCTTACCAGATGAATGTGGTGATGAAATATCTCGATAATCTTATTGCCTGGGGCGACAATCTGTTTCGGCAGGATACGATCGAGACGATCAACGAAGCCACGCAGATCTATATTCTGGCTGCGAACATTCTCGGACGCAAGCCCCAGAAGACGCCAGAGCGGGGAAGCCGAACACCCAAAACCTATGCCCAGTTGAAAGCGGCAGGCATCGATAAATTCGGGAATGCCCTCATCGACATGGAGAACGATTTCCCGTTCAATACGGTGCCGACGAGCGGCGCTCAGTCCGGCGAAACCGGGACTGCGGCCCTTTTCGGTATCGGCCGCTCGCTGTATTTCTGCGTCCCCCAAAACGACAAACTTCTGGAATACTGGGACACGGTGGCCGACAGGCTTTTCAAGATTCGGCACTGCATGAACATCGAAGGGGTGGTCCGGCAGCTTGCGTTGTTCGAACCGCCGATCGATCCGGGGATGCTCGTCAAGGCGGTGGCAGCCGGGCTGGATATCGCAAGCATCGTCAATAACATCAATCAACCCGTGTCCAACATCCGCGGTGCCATTCTGCTACAGAAAGCGATCGAGATCTGCAACGAACTCAAATCGCTGGGATCAGCCCTCCTTTCGGCGATGGAGAAAAAGGATGCCGAGCATTTCTCGCTTCTGCGCCATCAGCATGAGATCAGGCTGCTGACGCTTGTCAAGGATGTGAAATTTCTGCAGTGGAAGGAAGCCGAAAGCTCGACCGAGGCCCTGCTCAAAAGCAGGAACACGGTGTTCGAACGATACAAGCACTACAAGGTGATCCTGGGAAACCAGGCCTCCGAGATCGAAAAATCGCGTTCACTCGAATTGGCGCGAACACAGCTGACTGAGGATGGTTTTGACGCGGTGTACGCCGACTGGGTCGGAAAATACGGTCAGGATATCGCCAAAGAGGCTTACCGCCAGGAAAACACGATGGGAGGGTTGATGGAATTTGCAGGAAGCGTGGTGACCAGCATCTTCAACGGACAGCTCGGCAAGACCCTGCCCCTTAATAAAAACGAAAATGCCGAACTCAACATCTATCTCCCGACGGCGGACACTTTCAACACGGCGTCATCGGTCCTCAGGCTTATCGCACCCATTCTGGCCCTCATCCCTCAGTTTGACGCGCACGGAACGCCGCTGGGTGTCGGTGCAAAAGTGGGCTTTGGCGGCGTGCAGCTTTCCAAGGCAGCGGAGGGCGGGGCCGCGGTTTCCAAAGAGATCGCCAATGCCTTCACATCGAGCGCGGAACGCGCCTCGAAACTCGCCTCCTATTACCGCCGGGCTGAGGATTATGTACTGCAGGCCAATCTGGCCGCCTGCGAACTTCAGCAGTACGGCAAGCAGATCATTTCGTCATTGATCCGGGAACAGTTACACAAGAAAGAATATGACAATCATAGAACCCAGATCGAACAAGCCCAGGAGCTTGAGACTTTCCTCAGCGACAAATTTACCAATGAAGAACTTTACAGCTGGATGAAAGGCGAGCTTTCCAGGACCTATTTCGATTGCTACAAATTTGCTTTTGACACGGCCAAGCGCGCCGAAGCCACCATGAAGCAGGAATTGATGCGCAGGGAATTCGACGACCTGAATATGATCAAGTTCGGATACTGGGACAGCGCCAGAGAAGGCCTTCTGGCGGGCGATGCGCTCCACCTCGACCTGCGGCGGCTGGAGATGGCCTACCATGACATGAACCTGCGTGAATACGAGATAACACGCCATGTTTCGTTAAGCCGCCTCGACCCCATAGCGTTGCTGAAACTGAAGGCGACAGGCGCCTGCGAGGTTACGGTGCCGGAATGGCTTTACGATATGGACAGTCCTGGGCAGTATCTGCGGCGCATCAAGAGCGTGGCCATTTCCATCCCCTGCATTGTGGGGCCCTATACGGGTGTCCATTGCAAGGTGTCGCTCCTGAAAAGCAGTATCCGCACGTCTTCCCTGCTGGGAGACAGCTATGCCCGATCCACCACGGGTGACGATAACCGCTTCCGGGATTTCACGGGAGCGATCCAGTCCATCGTGACGAGCACGGCGCAAAACGACAGCGGCTTGTTTGATCCCAACCTGAGAGACGAACGCTACCTGCCTTTTGAAGGGGCGGGGGCCATCAGCACCTGGCGAATCGAGCTCCCCAATGACATCCCCCAGTTCGATTTCGAAACGATATCGGATTTGATCATGCACCTTCGATACACGGCCCGCGAGGCCGGGCACCTGAAAGCCGACGCTGTAACCAGCGTGAAGGAAAACGTTCTGCAGGTAAGCGATACGCTGCTCCAGCTGTTTTGCCTCAATTATGATTTCTCATCGAACTGGCACGCATTCACATCTGCGGGTAATGATAATGTAAGGAAACTAGATATCGGTGTCGACGCGGACAGATTCCCTTACTGGACCAGTCCCCTTGGTATGGATGACAGCCTGGTTGCGACATTCAGCGCAATAGACTGGAAGAAAAACAAACTGACTGTGGCCACCAAGACCGTTACTTTCACGGGCGATCACGCCGGCGGATGGAGTCTGGCGATCGACAAAAACGCGGACGTGTTCCCGTTCCTGAAGAAGAACATGTCCGGAAAGGTTTACATGACCGTCAGCTACGCGATGACCACCTGAAAAACGCCTGCACTATCAGAAAACGATCAACAAGCAAGGAGGCGGCGGATCTACCGCCGCCTCGTCATTTTGCCGAAAGCCTCAATGCATAGAATTTCCAGCCAGCCAGAAAGCATTCGTGGCGCCCCATGCGTTTACACTATAGAAAAGCCGAAGGACGGAATAATCACTAACAGAAACAAAAAATGATCCTTTTAAGTGGTAATCAACGGACAGCAATCCATTGATACACAAGACTGCATATCTTATACGTCTGCACAAAAGAGGTCGAAATTATGAAAATGTTTAATTTTATTTATAGTGATTACTTCGATAAACGTGTCCCAGAGGAGTTTAGAAATCTGGTTATAAGAATTACACGAAAGTGCATGGCACGACGGGTCAAGGCGAAGAAACCGGGCCAAAGCTGGGCACTTCTTACGCACCCGGTAGGAACAATATACTTTATATAGGTGTGCCCGATGAGGAGATTCCTAACCTTCTTGAGATTGTGCGGAAATTGAGAAGAGAGAATACTAATGCTGGTTTCCGGGCGTTTACTTATCAGATGGAAGAATATATTTAGTAGAACAATAAGGAGTGCATTATAGTCTAGTGAGAGCTACGATGCTAACATTCAAGTAGTAATCATTAATTCTCCATGATATGGCTATGTGCACCTTCGTAGGTGCAGTCAAGCCGTCCCCCTAAGCGCGCTTGTCCTGGGGAGATGACCGCAGCCGCAGCCTAAAACCGGCTCCTCGTTGGCTTCTGCGCCAGGATAAGCCGCTCATTAAGGTCCTTCTTCTGCTGTGCCTTTTCATTTTCATACCCGAGTGCCTTGCCGATGCCCTTATCCGGCCAATTCTTGGTATTGTAGTTGTACTGATTCATCTTCAGGATATGTGCATCCAGATGGGATTTCATTGCCATCGGCCGGCCGCTAGGATCACAGAAAAAGGGCATTCCGTCATCACGTGCGTAACGTTGTACAGTCCGCGCAGATTTACCAAAATATTTCCCGATTGCCCGCCAACCAGTTAACCATTGATCTGTTTCCATCTGTCACCTCCTGGCTTTAATTCCGGTGTATTTGACACAGTCAGGTGTTTCCATCACTGCTGCGCATATAGGGGCACACACGTGTCTGAATTAAAAAAAATAATATCAGCATACTGTAACTAAATTGTAACCGTCTTAACCGAAAATCAACCAACATAAACTAACATAAGCCAACTTGCGCTTTGTAACCTGTTAATATGTAAAGGCTTTAAATTGATGAGAAATCGCCTTTTTGTTAGTAGTGTCTTAAAATCCCTCGGAGCTTGCCTCTGTGTGGGTTCAATTCCCACCCAAGGTACCAATTAAATCAATGGTTTATGATGGATTACATTCTCATAGGCCATTTATATAATTCTGCAATAGGCGGTTCTCTTCCCACTCTCCCCCCACATATCTTAAAAATGAAACATTTTAATCGGATTTTATTCTCGTTCCATAAGCACAGAGATGCTGTGTGATATCGTGTAGTATCTGTCCGCGTTATTTCAGCTAGAGGTACCGGAACTATAATTATTGACAAAAACAGGGTGTTGGTGCAATTCTAGGGCCCGTTCCAACCAATCCTCTCTGTTGCAGCACTATGTGTTTTTAAAAAAAGAGTGAGATTTTGTACTCATTAAGAGGTGTATGAAATCAGTTACCGCCGCCATTTTGATAAAAGAAAATAAAGTCCTGTTCCAAAAACGGCAGCTCAACACCGACGTCAGACCAATCTTAAAGAGGTGAATTATCCAAATGGACGACAACCCGAATCCCGCAGTCATGCTCAACTTCGATGGTCCCGAAGGGCAAAGTCTCTTTCGACGCTTTCTTGTATGGTGTTTTCCGGTCGAGTGGGAGTCTACTGTTCAGAAAGAAGCAGATGCAGTCTTCTCTCACCTTTCGGCTGAGGATGAACGCGCTGTTGCCCTCGTTGCCGCTATGGTGGTTGAAGATGGCGTGAACAAACTTGTCGCTGCATACGTTCCAGGATATAAGGATCTGGCTGCAAAAAGTGACTTTACATTCTCTATGCGGATTGAGTTGGCCCAGGCACTGCGTCTTTGTCCATCGCGTCTCCTCGGAGCAGCGGATACTCTGCGACGCATTCGAAACGAATTCGCTCACAAGCTTACGCTGAAGACTTTCGATGGCTGTAAAGCAGGGTCCCTAGAATCTGCCAGAAGTCACCTGAGACAAATCCAACCCGCGATGGAATTAAATAAATCTAACAGGGAAATAGTCACCAACTTGGCCAGCGTAGTGTACCTTGCATTACGTGGGTATAGTTTTCATGTTACAAGGCTTAATCAATACATACGGGAAGAGAAGGATTTTCGGGAAGCATTGCATAAGCATTGTATAGAGAAGTACCCACAGATCGTTGCGACGAAATGAATATAGACAGTCTAACTAAGGCAATCAACCCGCTTGCTAATGCTCCGACAGATTATTTCGTCGGGCGGTTAATCAATATTCGCTGAAAGGGGCAAGTCATGAAGAAGAAAATACTAAAGATAGCCGTTTCTGTTATCGTGCTTTTGATATTATGTGTTGGTGGTTTCATGGGTTGGTTTTTCTATCAAATGCGTGATATGCGGCCTATGGAAACAGCAAAAATTTCAGACTCCATATTTGTAGTCAGAGGCAAAATCGGCAACATATATCTCGTCAAAACGCGCGATGGGTATATTGCGTTTGATGCCGGGGATGATCCTGAGAAGATTGCAAAAGGGTGCAAATCTCTTTCGATTGATCCTTCTTCGGTTCAGGCTGTATTTTTAACGCATTCAGACAGTGATCATGTTGACGGATTACCGGCATTTCCGATGGCCAGGGTTTATCTTTCAAGTGAAGAAATACCATTATTAAAGGATAAAGCCCATCGTCATTTTCTGGGAATAGGACACATGAATAAACTTCCCGTTTCGGATTACACGACTTTAGCGGATGGTAATGCTGTGGAAATCGGTGGTATTACCGTTAATGCAATCAGCACGCCAGGGCATACGCAAGGTTCCATGAGTTTCAAGGTGGGAGAGTCATTGTTTGTCGGGGATTTATGCATTATTGTGGATGGCCAGGTGCGCCCGATGATAAAGATATTCACAGAGGATACGGAAATGGATTCAGCGTCGATCAGGAAAATTGCCGGTCTTCCTAATGTTAATCGGATTTACACCGCGCATACGGGACACACCGTTAATATTGAGAAGGCTTTGGCAATGTGGCGGTAAGTGGGTAATGGCTTACCTAAAAAATCTATTCAGGTGATAGCTAACGCTCCGGCTGATTTGAAGCCGTCCAAATAAGAGCTCTCCATCATGACACCCATAGAATCAATCTACGAAATTAAGGAAGCCGTCATTGATCTTCAGAAATGCCTGAACTCCAGGAATCGAGTGGTGTCCATACGTTCGCAAATGCGATGTGAACAATTGGTTGACAGGTTTTTCATGGAGAATATAAACGTAGCAGAGATTGAAAGGCACAATATGTGTTTGCATGATCCCGATTATTTTTTTAAACTTCTGGAAACGACGGCGGAGTATTATGACTTCAGATAGAGAAACATTTCCGGGGGCAATCCACAGAAGAACCGTTACACAGGTCAACAGCACGGAACGAATTCCGACCGAGGAGGAATGCCATGAACTTATGGCAAGGTATTCCATGCTGCCGAACATTGTCGAGCATTCCCTTCAGGTTATGCGTGTCTCCCTCGCCATCACAGACAACCTCAAAGAAAACGTTTCCGTCAACAGGGACCTCGTAATTGCAGGATCCCTGCTGCACGACATTACCAAGACCAGGTCGCTGCAGACAAAGGAACGTCACGATGCTTCCGGGGGAGCCCTCTTGAGGGAGCTTGGCTACCCGGACATCGCAGAGATTGTGGAGCAGCATGTCATAATTCATGACCTGAATCTTGACGGGGAAATCGAGGAAAAGGAAATCGTCTACTATGCCGACAAGCGGGTGATGCACGACACAATTGTGACGCTCGAGGAGAGAGTACACGACCTGATACAGCGATACGGTGCAAAAGAAGAGATACGCGAACTGATCCTGCAGAACAGGGAACAGGTGCTTGCGGTTGAGCGGAAGATCACCGGCTTCATGAAAATCGACGTCCACCGTGCCATACAGGCAATAGTTTGATAGCTGTTGCCTCTCCGCTTTATCAGTAGCGCTCCATCACCGGCCCGCCAGCGTGCTCCGCCTGATGATCTCGTCCTTCATTGCCGGCGACAGATCGTTGAAGTACGCGGAATATCCCGACACCCGCACCAGCAGGTTCGGATAGAGGGAGGGATTGTTCCTCGCTTCGATAAGCACCGAGGGGTCCAGCACATTTATCTGGACCTGCATGCCCCCCCGCGAGAAATAGGTCCGTATTAGTGCCTGGAGGGCGCCGGTCCCCTCGGGACCGCGCAGGGTGTGCGGGTCGAACTTCAGGTTGAAATTCAGACCGTTCCCGACCCTGGTCGTGTCGAGGCAGTTCACCGAATTCAGTAGCGCCGTGGGCCCCCTGAGGTCCTTTCCATTTTCGGGCGATATGCCGGAAGCAAAACTCTCTCCTTTCCTCCGGCCATGGGG
>PHBN01000202.1:4442-5228 GCA_002840635.1 Deltaproteobacteria bacterium HGW-Deltaproteobacteria-1 | reverse complement strand
TTTTGGGGAAGATTTTTCTTTTTCTCCCTCAAAAGGCGGGAAATATCCTTTTGCCTGTGTGTCGTTCTCTGGCCAGCCATTCTTAAACGCATTCCTCCAGTGGCAGCGTAAACGCCCTCACCCCGGCACGCGGCTGTTCGACTTTTAATCTCCGCACCAGTTCGACCAGTCGTTCAATCTCCTTATCCTGCACAGCAAACAGAAGCGTATTGTTTCTGCCGGGCCAGAAATGGGTGCCCAGTTTGGGTTCACTTTCTTCGCCTTCCCCCGTCGCACCATGCATCTTTGTATAGGACCTGAATCCGCTATCCTTGAAAGCGTTCGTTACTTTTTCATCACAGGCTTCGGCATAAATGACAAAAAACATTTTCATAGAGATATCTCCCTGCCTGTTTCAATGATGTTCATCAGGCTTCTTTATTTTTACTTTTTCTGTGTTTAAATTTCTCCTGCCAGTCGTCGAAAATATCATAAGCCGACGGCACGACCACCAGTGTCAGGACCAGGGATGTCAAAAGGCCTCCGATGACGGCAATACCCATGGGCGCACGTGCTTCCGCACCTTCACCAACCGCAAGCGCGATAGGAAGCATGCCGAATATCATGGCAAATGTCGTCATGAGAATCGGACGCATCCGAACAGGCCCCGCCTGTAATAACGCTTCACGTCTTGACATCCCTCTGCCGCGTAAAACATTGGTGTAATCCACCAGCAGAATCGCGTTTTTCTTCACCAAACCCATCAAAAGGATGAGACCGATGATACTGAAGATACTCAGCGTCCTG
>PHBN01000202.1:0-4323 GCA_002840635.1 Deltaproteobacteria bacterium HGW-Deltaproteobacteria-1 | reverse complement strand
ACGCGCCCTCACATAAATACGTTCCAGTGACCCCTTGCTGTCACGGTCTTCCGGATTGAGCCGAACACGAATGTCATAGCGTTTTCCCCGCAGCTCATCTTTATACCTGGCAATATCCAGTTCTCCGCTGATCAGCAGGTTGATTGCTTCAGCCACAGTGGCCACATCGACACCCAGATCCGCGGCACGGTCACGGTCAATGTAAACCTTGAATTCCGGTTTACCGGCTTCCAGAGACGTATCCACATCCACAATGCCCGGCAGCTTGGCAAACTCTTCACTGATCTGCTTGGCATACTTTTGCAGCGCAGCAAGATCCTGGCCGCGGATGCTGTATTGAATGGGCGTCGATCTTATCCCTCCGCCCCCTACAATGGCAAGATCTTCCGCTGATGCTTTCATCCCCGGAATCTGTTTTAGCTTCATTCGCACCAGTTTTTTCAGGTCTTCCTGGCTTCTTTTTCGATCCTTTTTGGGCTTCAGGTTGAGATACATTCTGGCACGATTGGCATAGCCCCCGTAACCCTGAACATAAAAGACGGACTGGACTTCCGGAATTTCGCTCATCATTGCTTCAGTTTTTCCAAAATATTTTTCGACCTGATCCACGGAATAATCAACGGGCGCTTCCAACCGGACAATAAATGCGCCCTGATCTTCAGACGGAGCGAATTCCTTGCCCAAAAATTTGGTCAATCCCAGGCTCAAAAGAAAAACAATCAACGCGCCTATTAACACCGTTTTTCGGTAACCAAGGGTATATTCCAGCACACGGCGATAAAATATTTCCAGACTTTTATAGTAATGCTCCAGTTTATCGCTTATTTTCGTCCAGATGCTTGTCCTGACATTTCCCGGCTTGCTGTCCTCTCCGGTAGAGGCGAGGGGGTTAGGAATCGTTTTTCTATAAGATTTGAGAAAGATAGAAGACATCATTGGCGTCAGTGTTAATGAGACAAGCAGTGAAACCATCACGGCAAAAACAATGGTCAGGGCAAACTGAAGGAAAAACCGGCCGATAATCCCTTTCATAAACGCAACGGGCAGAAATATAGCCACAATGGCAAACGTCGTCGCCATAACCGCCAATCCGATTTCTGAAGTGGCAAACATTGACGCTTCGCGCGGCTCCATTCCTTCTTCAATATGCCGATAAATGTTTTCAATGACAATAATCGCGTCGTCAATGAGCAAACCAACCGATAATGACAGAGCCATCATCGTCATATTGTTGAAAGTGAAATTGAAAAAGTTGATGAGTGCAAACGTGGATATAATGGAGACAGGCAGTGCCACCGCACTGATCAATGTCGTCCGGATATTCCTTAAAAAGATAAAAACGGCAAGAATCGCAAATAAGCTGCCAATAATTAAATGAAATTGAACCTCTTTAATCGACCTTACAATAAATAACGACTGATCCATGGAAATACCAAGTTTCATTCCCGGAGGCAGTGTCTTATTGATTCTCTCCATTTCCTTTTTGACGCGGTTGGCAACTTCGACCGTATTGGTTCCCGATTGTTTCTGAATTGCCATGCCGACGGCCGGAACACCATTGAAACGAGACAGGGATCGTTTTTCTTCCATGCCGTCTTCCGCCCTGCCGATATCCCGGATACGCACCGGAGCTCCATTGTAATAGCTGATGATTAAATCGTTAAAATCAGGGACATTGGCAAACTCACCTTTAATCCGGACTGTATATTCCTTGGTTTTAGTTTCAATCCGGCCGCCCGGCAGCTCAATATTTTCACGTTTCAGGGCAAGGACAATATCACCGGGGGAGATCTGGTACGCTTCCATTTTTGCGGCATCCACCCAGATGCGCACCTGCCTCAGACGCAATCCGAAAAAGATAACATCGCCGACGCCATTGATGCGCTGCAGCTGTTCTTTCAGAACCTCGTCCGCATAAGTGGAAAGATCCCGAACCGACCGCTGCCCGGAAAGATTCATCATCAAAATGGGGGCTGCATCCGGGTCCACTTTGGCAATCCGTGGTTCTTCAATATCCGTCGGCAAATGGTCTCGAATGGTTGATATTTTTTCGCGCACATCCTGAACGGCTTGATCAATGTCCCGTTCCAGGACAAATTCAATAGTGGTCCGAGCAACACTTTCCGTGCTGGTGGAGGTTATGCTTTTGACCCCGTTGATGGTATTGACGGCACCTTCAATTCTATCGGTGACGTCCACATCCATGACATCGGGGCTGGCCCCTTTTAGTGTTGTTGTAATGGTGACAATGGGAAAATCAATCTTGGGCAGCAGGTCAACACCAATGGATGGATAACTGACCGCGCCCAGCACCACGAGGGCCATGATCACCATGGTCGCAAAAACCGGGCGTTTGACGGAGGTATCAGCGAGCCACATTAACCTTCACTCCATCCGACAGATTGTTCTGCCCGACCACAACCACCTGCTCGCCCTCTTTTAGTCCATCGAGCACTTCGGCATACTCGCCATATTTGTTTCCGGTTTTGATAATTCGTTCTTTTGCCTGGTTGCCGTTTACTACAAAAACGCGGATCGTGGGTCCGTCATACAGCAGCGCTGTTACAGGGACAACTACCGAGTCCCGCGCGTCCCGGGTAAAGATCTGTATCCGGGCAAAATAACCCGGCTTTAAAATCTGGCCTGCGTTGGGAACAATAGCTTCAGCCTGCAGCGTACGGGTCTTTTCTTCCACGTTCGGATAAAGCAGGCTGATCTTGCCTTGAAATTTTTGATTCGAAAAAGCATCGACGGTAAAAGCAACGTCCTGGCCTGTTTTCAATCCGGCAACATCCTTTTCGCTGATGCTGAAGCGGAGTTTCAGCGGATTAGTTTTGATGATCTGAAAAAGAGACGTTCCGTTGCGTACAAAATCTCCAACGGAAACCTTCTTTTCTTTGACAGAAGCAATAATCGGTGAATAAATTTTTGTCCGTGAAAGTTTTTCCTTCGAAATGGACAGCGTGGCCCTGGCCTTTTCCAGATCGGCCTCCGCCAATGCGACTTTTGTGGAAATATCATCGAACTGCTGTTTGGTGATCAGTTCTTCCTTATAAAGAGCATGGAGTCGTTTAAACGAACCAGTCGCATTGACCCGCTGCGCTTCGGCCTGCCGCAGGGCCGCTTCAGAACGCCTGACGTCCAGCACGTAATCCGCATCGACATAAATCTTTTTGACAATTCCATCCACTTCCGTGGTGACCAAAACGTCTTCGTCTGGTTTAAGCGTCCCGGTTGTTTCCAGGTACGGCTGAATTCGACGTGTTTCAGCAGGCCAGACACGAACGTTCACCAGTCTTTCAGGCTCTGCTTTTTCCTTTGAACAGGAGGTGAAAGACAAACTTAAGACGGATATGATCATCATCATGAGCAGTGCTTTCACCCGACGGCTGGTGAATGTTTTGTTGATGGTACAAACCATGTCCTTTTTTAAAATCATGAACGTTCAACCTCCTCAGGGTGAGCCAACGGAACTATTTTTCGCGGCCTGCCGCAACAAACTGCAACAGAGTGCCGCCGGATTTTCTGACTTTCAGATGGGCAAGTTGATAGGCGTATGAAGCCTCCGCGACATTCTTTTCTGAATTGAGCAAGAGAGAATTGGCATCCATCACATCCAGGCTCGTTGCAAGGCCGTTGTCATACTGTCTTAAAACGGCGTTAAAGTTATCCTGGGCGAAAATAAGCTGATCTTCCAGATATTTCAGGGCGCCTTTTTGTGTTTCCAGATCCAGATAGGCTCCACGCAGTTCAATATCAACATTCTTTTTTAAATCATCATAAGCCAGGCGGGCCTGGCGTTCCTTGGCCATGGCTTCTCTGAGTTCGGCCACCCTCAGCCCCCCCTCGAAAAAAGGAAAATTCACAGACACACCGGCCAGGACACTTTCCCGGTTGAGAGTTGCCGTCGGTGGATTCTGATCCGAACCGTTGTATATGGCAAAGAGTCCCACGTTGGGCCAGAAGGCACCGCGTACATATTTAATATTCTGCCGGGCTATTTTTGTCTGCATTTCATAACTTTTCAGATCGGCTCTTGCGTCTGCAACTGTTTTCTGCAATTCTTCAAATGAATCGGGATCCGGAAACGAACGTTCCTGATGCTTGAGCCGGAAGTTTTCCTCAATCCCCGTCAGTCGAATCAGGACGGCACGGGCCAGCACCAGAGCATTCGTTGCCTTCAGATAATCGGCGCGCGCGCCCGATAATTCTCCATCGGCCCGCAAAAGCGACGTTTTGGTCAGCTCGCCGACTTTCACTTTTTTGGCGGCGGAATTTCGGTATTGAGTGAGCCTTTCAACGTTCGCCGCAGTAATTTCAAGC
>PHBN01000201.1 GCA_002840635.1 Deltaproteobacteria bacterium HGW-Deltaproteobacteria-1 | reverse complement strand
ATTCTGCCGGCGGTGGATGTTGGTAAATCCGTATCCCGCGTGGGCGGTAAAACGCAGCTGCCCGCTTATCGTTCCGTGGCGGGTGACCTCCGGCTCTCCTACTCGCAGTTTGAAGAACTGGAATCCTTTTCCCGTTTTGGCACCAGGCTGGATGAAAGCACACGGCGGACGCTGGAGCGCGGCTGGCGTGTGCGTGAGATACTGAAGCAGGGGCAGTACAAGCCGCTCAAAGCTTCCGAACAGATTGCCTCTCTGCTTTCTGTAACCGGCGGTGCCCTGGATCTTGTTCCGACAGAGCAGGTCCGCGAGGTGGAGGCGCACCTGCTTGCTGCCGTCAATGAACAATTGCCCGAATTGTGCACCCGGATTGAAGCAGGGAAAAAACTGGAAATGGCGGATCGTGACAGCATCATGAATAAAATTAAACCGGTTATTACTCCTTTTGAACAGGTTGAGGAAGTCAATGCAAACAACTGAGTCCCTGAAAAGAAGAATGAAAAGCGCGGGTGACCTTCTGTCGGTCGTTAAAACGATGAAGGCGCTGGCGGCTGTCAGCATTCGGCAATACCAGAAGGCTGTCGAATCGCTCACGGACTATAACCATGCTGTCGAGATGGGATTGCAGATTGTGCTCAAGGAGCGGATGGGCGCGATGCTCCAGAGAAAGACATCCACTCTCAAACGTATGGGGGTGATTGTTTTCGGCTCCGATCAGGGTCTGTGCGGACAGCTCAATGAACAGATTTCCGTTTTTACGCTGGATTATGCCAAAACCGCCGGCGTGAAAAAGGAAAATCGGAAAGTGCTGTCCATCGGCGCCCGTGTCGCCGACTATGTGGAAGATGCCGGGCAGCCTGTTGACGAGTTATTGCCCACTCCCGGTTCCACGGCGGGCATTACGCCACTGGTTCAGGAGATTATCATGATTATTGATGAATGGCATTTCCGTCACAACATCGATCATTTTTTCCTGTTTTATAATAAGTATGTCAGCGGGGCGGTTTACCATCCTCACATGGTTCAGCTGCTGCCTGTCAACCGTGACTGGCTTAAGGAAATCGCCAAAAAAAAATGGGATTCCAAGTCCCTGCCCATTTTCCGGATGGATGGCGATCAAATATTTTCTTCCCTGATTCGGGAGTATCTCTTTGTGTCGCTGTACCGGGCGTTTGCCGAATCGCTGGCCAGTGAAAATGCAAGCCGACTGGCTTCCATGCAGAACGCCGAGAAAAACATTGAAGAGCAGCTGCAGGATCTGCACGTGCAGTTTCACCGTACGCGTCAGATGACGATTACCGAAGAGCTTCTCGATATCGTTGCCGGTTTCGAGGCGATGCAGGAAGAGGCATCATAAAGGATTATTCAGAAAGGAGGACTGGCTTATGTCAACAGGTTCGGATAAGAGAATTTGTGTTATCTGCGCATGGCGCGAGAACTGTACGAAACGGTATCGGGTCAAGACGAATGCCTTGTTTGATGTCAATTGTCCCGACTATACAAGGGATATCAAACTGAAAGACAAAGACGTCGATAAGCTGGTCGAAGATCAGGTTGTGCGCTGGCAAAGAGAGAAAAAAGAAAAACCAGGACATGTCATTACGCTTTCCAGTGAGGCCGGTGCCGGCGGCGGCTTGGTCGCTCGTATTCTAGCTACTGAGCTTCAGATGAACATCATCGGAAGTGATCTGATCCATAAGGTTGCCGAAAGCGCCCACATGAGCGAAAAGGTCATCAAATCGCTTGATCAGAAAAGTATTTCCTTTTTCGACAGCCTGATCGGCTCATTTTTTGAATCGCGTCATATCTGGCCTAACGAATACATCCGTCATTTGTCTCTGGTCATGCACACGAACGCGCAGCACGGCAATGTCATCATCATCGGCCGGGGCGGCAGTTTCATTCTGAAAGACAAAGCGTTTCGCGTGCGGGTAATAGCGCCGCTGGAGATAAGGGTGGAAAGGGTGATGCGCGATCGCAAAATGTCTCAAACCGAGGCGCTGGAACATGTTAAGAAATACGATGGAGATCAGGTTGCTTTTTGCCGGAAGTATTTTAATGAAGATATCAGTGATGCAAAACATTACGACATCATGGTCAACACGCAGAATGTCGACATTGAGAGCACTGCTGAATCGGTGAAGAAGGCGTTTCTGTCGTGGAAAGCGGGGTCCGAAACGCATCAGTGATGATTTTGAAAATGAACCGGTGAGGGTGATCTGCGATGAATCAATATGAACGCGCTCTGCTGTTGGGACTGGCGGAAGAGATCATTCTGCACCTGCGCACCCGGCTGGCCGAGATTGAAAATCTGCATCCGAGGGAGTCAGCCATGGGGATTGCCACATTTCAGGAGCGTTTGCGCAATATAGAGGCTTTGCTGGATTGCGTTAAAAGCCGCAATTCCTGCTCCCCGTTATGACGACACGCCATTTTTCCCGTCATTTGGGGTTGCTGACAGGTAAACCATGAACGTTGTGCCGACGCCCACAAGCGATTCCACTGTGATCAGCCCGTTGTGGTATTTAATGATGGAATCGCAGATGGCCAGCCCAAGTCCAATGCCGCCGCGGTCCTTAGTTTCTTTTGTCGTGAAATAAGGATCAAATATCTTTGAGAGGTTTTCACGGGGAATGCCGACGCCGCGGTCCTTGATGATGATCCGGACGTAATTGCCCTTGCCCATCGTGCGGATGTTCGTTCCGGTTGTCGTGTTTTCTGCAATAACATCTATCACCCCGCCCTCCGGCATGGCTTCTTTCGCATTGGTGATCATGTTTTCCATCACCTGTTTAATCTGCATTGCATCGATCTCTGTCGGCCAGAGGTCCGGTACGATAACCGGCTGGCACGTCACGTTAGAACCTTCCAGAACTTTTTGGACAGCATCTTTTATGATGACATCAAGCTTTTCATTCTTCTTCACCGGGTATCCACCCTGGGCAAATGTGATCAGCCGGTGAGCAAGTTCCTTGGCCTGCAGACCTGCCCGTTCCGCTATGGCAAGACCGTTTTCCAGAATCTTATCTTCTTCGCTGGCGGATATTTTAGCCAGAAAGACATTGCGCAGAATGGCCGTAAGCAGACTGTCAAAATCCTTGGCTACACCGTCAGCGAATGTGCCCAGCGATTCGTTTTTGGTTCTTTTGAGCAGCTCTTCTTCGGCGGTTTTTTGCTCAGTGATGTCTTCCAGGGTTTCCATGGCGCCGAATATGCGGCCACTTGAATCACGAAGTTTTGCCGCGGTAATACGGAACCATTTTCCTTTTTCGCCCAGATCGGGGAAAAATTCCGTTACTTCATAGGC
>PHBN01000200.1 GCA_002840635.1 Deltaproteobacteria bacterium HGW-Deltaproteobacteria-1 | reverse complement strand
GGAACAGGATGAATGGGCGCTCATGAGTCATCAGCGTGCCTGCGCCGCCATTGAAAAAGGCTGGTTTAAGGATGAAATCGTTCCGGTGGAGATTAAAACCAAAAAAGGCCCGGTCGTGTTCGAAACCGATGAACATCCAAGGGCCGACACCAGCCTGGAATCTTTAGGCAAGCTCAAACCCGCATTCAAAAAGGACGGCACCGTCACCGCCGGCAACGCTTCGGGTCTTAATGACGCGGGTTCCTGCATGATCATGATGGAAGCCCAAAAGGCAAAAGAACTGGGAGTAACCCCCATTGCGCGCGTGGTCGCATCGGCTCCGGGTTCCGTGGAGCCCCGTATCATGGGTATGGGCGTTGTCCCGGCCGTAAGAAATGCTTTGAAATTTGCCAAAATGGAACTGGAGGACATTGATTATTTCGAGTTCAACGAAGCCTTTGCAGCACAGGTGATCGGCTGCAACCGCGAGTTGAAAGTTCCTCTGGATAAAATCAACGCGGTAGGCTCCGGCATCAGCATGGGACACCCCGTAGGCGCCACAGGCGCACGACTGATTATCACCATGATGGCTGAACTCAAGAGACGAGGGAAAAAATTCGGCTGCGCGGCCCTTTGCGCCAGCGGCGGTCCCGGTCACGCATTTATCGTGGAAATGCTGTAAAATATGATTATCGGTAATGGAGAAAGGAGTGAAGCCTGATCGCGGCTATTCCGGATTCCGTTGATTGACATAAGGGAATTCATAATCACATTATAAACATTAACATATGGACCTTGCGGTTGCATGTAAATATTATGCCAGGAGGAATCATCATGGCCCTTAAAACGCCCGAGCAATACGAAGACAGCCTGCGAAAAATGAATTTTAAAATTTACCTGATGGGAGAACTGGTAAAAAATTGGGTGGATAACCCGATTATTCGTCCCTCGATGAATTCCGTTAAAAAGACGTATGAACTGGCACAAAAGCCGGAGCATGAAGATCTGATGACGGCCAAATCGCATCTTACCGGAGAAAAAATCAACCGATTCACGCATCTTCACCAGAGTACGGAAGACCTTGTGAAAAAAGTCAAAATGCAGCGTCTTCTGGGTCAGCAGACGGGCTCGTGCTTTCAGCGCTGCGTGGGCATGGACGCCATGAACGCGGTAGACAGCACCACGTATGAAATGGATCAGAAACTTGGCACCAAATATCATGAACGCTTCATCAATTTCCTGAAAATGGTTCAGAAAGAAGACTTGACCGTGGATGGCGCAATGACGGACGTCAAGGGCGACCGCGGGCTGGCGCCGCATCAGCAGGCCGATCCGGATATGTATGTCCATGTCGTCGAGAAAAACGATAAAGGTATCGTCGTGCGCGGAGCAAAGGCCCATCAGACCGGCGCGGTCAACTCCCACTGGGTCCTCGTCATGCCGACGATTGCCATGACCAAGGACGATGCGGACTACGCGGTATCCTTTGTTTGCCCGGCAGACGAGAAAGGCATTTTTTACATTTACGGACGTCAATCCTGCGATACGCGTAAACTGGAAGGCGGAACGATCGATGTGGGTAACCACGAATTCGGCGGCCATGAAGCGCTGATGGTTTTCGACAATGTTTTTATTCCCTGGGAAAACGTCCTGATGTGCGGAGAATTTGAATTCAGCGGCATGCTTGTCGAGCGTTTTGCCGGTTATCACCGGCAGAGCTACGGTGGCTGCAAAGTGGGCGTGGGCGACGTCCTGATTGGTGCGCAGGCGGCATGATGGTAACCATGCCGTCCGAAAAAGATTTCGCCAATCCCGAAATCGGCAAGGTTCTGGAAAAATACATGCAGGGCAACGCCAATATAACCTGCGAAGATCGTGCGCGGGTCATGCGCCTTGTGGAAAACCTGACCCTGGGGACGGCAGCAGTCGGCTACCGCACTGAATCTATGCATGGCGCAGGTTCACCGCAGGCCCAGCGCATCATGATCGCCCGCCAAGGCAACCTGGAACAAAAAAAGAATCTGGCCAAAAAAATCGCCGGCATCAAGGAAGAAAAGAAATAATTCATCAAAATCCTCCCGATGAATTGTCGTCATCGGGAGGATTTACAGCCTCAACAGAAATCACATATCCCCGACTTGGTTTTCGACGCTTCAGCTCCGTACGAAGCAATATTCTAAAAAAAGTTGAAAAATTATCCAAATCACCATAGAAGATTGCATAGCAGCAGAATACCTTTCTGTGCTGAATGATTCCCAAAGGGGTCCCCATGATTTCAAAACGAGCATCTGAATTTACGTCCTTTATTGTCATGGATGTCATGGCCAAAGCCGAGGAGTTGGAACGCAAGGGTGAACACATCATTCATTTGGAAGTGGGGGAACCGGATTTTCCTACGCCCAAAGTCATTACGGAGACAGCCATAGCTGCTCTTCAAAGCGACAAAACCCGCTACACGCATGCTCTTGGGCTTCTCGAACTCCGTCAGGCCATCTGCGATTATTATTTGAAGGAATATGGCGTGACGATTACGCCCGATCAGGTGATGATCTCAACCGGAACATCACCTGTGCTGCTTTTTGCAATGCTCGCCATTATTGATCACGGGGATGAAGTGATTGTTTCCAACCCCCGTTATCCATGCTACCAGAATTTCATTCTTGCCGCGGGCGCGAAAATCAAAGAAATTCAAACGTACCCGGAAGAGGGATTTCAATACCGTCACAAAGATATTCAAAAAAAACTCACGCGACGGACCAGGGGCATCATCATTAATTCTCCCTGCAATCCGACCGGTATTGTAATGACCCCAGACCAGTTAAAGGATATCGCCCTGTTCGACGGGCAGTATATTATCTCCGACGAAATCTATCACGGGCTGGTCTATAAAGACCGTGCGCATTCCATTCTGGAGTTCACGGAAAGGGCTTTTGTGATCAACGGCTTTTCCAAGCTCTACGCCATGACCGGCTGGCGCCTCGGTTATCTGATTTTCCCTAAAAAGTTCAGCGCAGTCATGCAGCGGATCCATCAGAATTTTATGATCTCGGCCAACGCCTTTATCCAGTGGGCGGGAATTGCCGCGCTGACTCAAGCCCGGGACGACGTTGCCGGGATGGTGAAGACCTATGATGAACGACGCCGCTACATGATTGACCGGCTGAAGGATATGGGCTTCATGATCCATGTCGAGCCCACCGGTGCGTTTTATGTCTTCGCCGACGGCCGTAAGTTTTTCAAAGATTCCTATAAGGAAGCTTTCCGGATTACCGAAGAAGCCAAAGTCGGCGTAACCCCCGGCATTGATTTCGGAAGCGGCGGCGAAGGATTCCTGCGCTTCTCCTATGCCACCTCCCTGGAAAACATTAAAGAAGGTTTAAGCCGTCTGGAAAAGTACTTGAAAAAGAAAAACAATCATTAGAAATGTGCCCATCGGCATTGAAATACCATAGACAAATTCTTTTGATTGTCGTATTTTGTCGCCCGTCAAACCGAAATAATCCGCTTAAGGAGGATATATATGACATACAAGTACATTGATCTGAAAATTGAAAACCATGTGGCCACGGTCGCAATGGCACGGGTGGAAGCGCTAAACGCCCTTAGCCTTGAGTTTGCTTCGGAAATCGCTGGTGTCTTTCGCGAACTGGGCGCAAATGACGACGTTCGCGCAATCATTTTCTGTAGCAAAGCCCGGATTTTCTGTGCCGGACTGGATTTGAAAGAAGCGGCTGCAGGCGCAAGTGATAAAATAAAGGTTGTCCTTGACGTGATCAGAAAGTCCCAACCTTTATTTGACTGCTGCAACTTTATCGAAGAGTGTCCCAAACCGGTTATTGCGGCAATCCACGGCAAATGTATCGGGGGCGGGCTTGATATGGCCTCAGCCTGCGATATTCGTCTCTGCACCGAAGACGCGATTTTCTGCCTCAAGGAAGCCAACATCGGCCTGGTTGCCGACATGGGCGTTCTCCAGCGCCTGCCGATGATCGTCGGGCAGGGCTTTGCCCGCGAGATGGCTTATACAGCAGCCAATTACTCCGCTCGCGATGTGGAAAAGATGGGGCTGGTCAGCCATGTGTATGCTGATCAGGCACAACTCATGGCTGCCGCGCAGAAATTGGCAGCACAAATTGCTGCCAATGCACCGCTGGGTATTAAATACACCAAGGAAGTTCTCAATTTCAGCCGCTATGTCAACGTCTATGAAGGCATGGCGCTGGCGGTTCAGAAAAACGCGGCATTACTGATGTCGGATGATTTGAAAGAGGCAATGATGTCTTTCCTGGAAAGAAGACCTGCCGATTTTAAGGGCAAATAAAACATCCATCGCGCAGGTTCAGTGCTTCCATAGGATTGAACCCCTGCGATGATCAAGATGACTTCTTAACGACCTATTGCCCAAGCGATAGCCCTTTGAGCAGCCATTGAAAGCGTTTTGCCTCATAACTGAAGGCCTGTGGCCTTCCCGGTAAGGAATATAATAATTATTATTGTGCTTCGCAAATGCTGTGCACTTCCGGTCAAGGCGCAGCGAAAGATCAGTAATGACAACTGTTTGAACCGTAGGCGAGTTTTGTCATTATCTTTCACAAGCATTAGATTTATTCAAAACGCTTTTAGGCAAGCGAAAAAGATATCGCTTAGGCAACATCCTGTTAACAGATAAACAGCATCTCCCAAAACTTCGGCAGGGGCCAGGTTTCGTCATCAACAAGATTTTCCAAGGCGTCCACATACCCACGCAAGTCATCCATCTTTGGCTTGACTTTGCTGCAAAGCATTTCTGCCTTTTTGGGTTCGTCATCCAGAGCGGAAGAAGCTTCCACTTTTAGCTGAATATCCTTAATCGTTGAATAAATATTATTGATAAGGTCGAGAATATTTTTCAGAAGTTCCGTTTGAGAAGAAACCCGCCGGAATGACCTGGGTCATGCAGATGGTGTTGAGGCATTTGACCTCGATTTCCAGATCCTTAATGTAACGCTCCACGTGAATGAGGTACCGCGATTTCAACTCCTCTTTAGAGAGCACATGATATTTTTCAAAAAGATTCAGTGCCCTGTCTGTGACAAATGCTTTGAAAGCGCCGGGAGAGGTTTTTTCATTGGGCAGGCCCCTCTTTTTCGCTTCCGCCTCCCACTCTTTTGTATAGTTGTCACCGTTAAAAAGAATCGGTTTGATGTACCCGATTTCACCTTTTAAAACTTCAAAAACCGCCTGGTTGATGTTCCTTGAACCCCTGGATTTGACTTTTATTTTTTCTGCGATCTCATCGATGCTTTCCGCGACGATCGTGTTAATGCCTATGACCTGCGTGGAAATAGATTGGGATGCCCCCACTGCACGGAATTCGAATTTATTACCGGTGAAGGCAAACGGCGATGTCCGGTTTCGGTCGGTATAATCTTTACTGACCAGAGACAGGGATGAAATACCCAGATCGATGATTTCCGCGTTCGTCGCTTTGGCCACTGTACCTTTTTCGATATTCTCCAGGATTTGTGTAAGCCGCTCTCCCAAAAACACGGAGATGATGGCCGGAGGCGCTTCATTAGCGCCCAGGCGATGGTCATTGCCGTATGATGCAACCGTGGCACGGAGAAAATCCGCATGTTTATAAACGGCACGGATCGTGGCAATCAAAAATACCAGGAAATGGATATTGTCCTGCGGTGTTTTGCCGGGATTGAGCAGGTTATTACCCCTATCATCGGACAGCGACCAGTTCACATGCTTGCCGGAGCCATTGATTCCGGCGAACGGTTTTTCGTGCAGGAGCGCAGCCAAGCGGTGTTTCTTGGCGACATATTTAAGCGTCTCCATAATCATCTGGTTGTGATCAATTGCCAGGTTCGCCTCTTCGTAAACAGGCGCGATTTCGTACTGGCTGGGCGCAACTTCATTGTGACGCGTCTTGGCCGGAATTCCGAGCTTGTAGAGCTCTTCTTCGACGTCGTGCATGAATGACGAGATACGTTCCTTGATGCTGCCGAAATACTGATCTTCCAGTTCCTGACCTTTGGCCGGAGGCGCGCCGACAACCGTACGGCCGCCAAGAACAAGATCCGGGCGTTTATAGAAATAATCCATGTCGATGAGAAAATATTCCTGTTCGGGGCCGAGATTCGCGTGGACTCTTTTAACATTTTTCGCGCCCAGCAGTTTGAGCATATTGACCGCGCTTTTGTTTAAAGCACGGATTGAACGCAACAATGGTGTTTTCTTATCCAGCACCTGGCCGGTATAGGAAATAAAAGCTGTCGGGATACAAAGCGTCGTGGAAATACCGTTTCGCTTGATAAAAGCGGGCGAAGACATATCCCAGGCTGTGTAGCCTCGCGCTTCAAATGTCGCGCGGATTCCGCCGGATGGGAAACTCGACGCGTCGGGTTCGCCCTGCACAAGCTGCTTGCCGGAAAAACGTTCAATGACGGTTCCGGGGCCGTTTGGATCGGCAAAAGCGTCATGCTTTTCAGCGGTGATGCCGGTCATGGGCTGGAACCAGTGTGCAAAATGCGTCGCGCCTTTTTCCAGGGCCCATTCCTTCATGGCATGGGCAACAACATTGGCCGTTTCGTCATCAAGCGTTTTATCCTCGTTGATCGCATCCATCAATTTTTTATAGACATCCTTGG
>PHBN01000547.1 GCA_002840635.1 Deltaproteobacteria bacterium HGW-Deltaproteobacteria-1 | reverse complement strand
AGCCATCACTTGCCGGACATTATTTTTATCTGCGTGCTTCAGCACAATTTTCAAAATACTTTCAGTAACGGGAAGTTCATGCATGCTTTTTTTGATTCTCCGCCAGGTATGTGTTTAAGTATCTGCGAAAAGTCCGGAGTGGATCCATGCTTTTGGCAACCTTCATATGCAGAATCGCGCCTTCGAGACCATGAAAGATAAACCGTGCGGTGTCTGCCGTATTGAGACCGGACTTCAATTGCCGACTCTTTTGGGCTTCCTCCAGGCATGATTCAATCTGGGCGATAAACCCTTCAACAGCGGCTTGCAGGTGCTTTCGTAATTCCTCATTGGTGTCGGCCAGCTCCAGCGACAGATTAGCGATAGGGCATCCCAATGATGCCCCGCTCTTTTTAAGAGCGGATTCATAAAAGTCCAGAAGATTGTTGAGCCGATCGAGTGGCTTGATGCGGGTGTCACAAAGATAGCCGGCAAATATCGCATTGATGGTGAAGGTAACGTAATCAATCACCGCGCAGCCGAAATCGTCTTTACTTTTGAAATAGAAATAAAATGATCCCTTCGGAATGCCCGCAACATCGCTGGGCTCCTATACGAATGATCTCATCACGTGTGTTGATTTTCGTTGTTGCCATAGTAAATCCTGCCGTCTTTAACTCTGCATGACCTTCATGAAAGCTTCCAGTCTGCCTTTCTCCTGCAGAACTTTGACGCCCAGATCCTGGGTGGTAGCAGGAACCGGGGGGATCTGCTTTCTTTCGATCAAGCTCATGGCGCCTGTGGGACAGGTCGAAACGCATAGTCCGCAGCCGATACATTTTTCTTCCAGAACAAAGGCGGCGTCTTCGCCGACGTCGATCGCCCGCATCGGACAGCGTTCTTCGGCGCACAGCCCGCAAGCGACACATTCGTCACTTTTCACGAGGGCTCCAAAACGGCTGGGTTCAAAGGCATGGGGATGGTTCAATTGCGTTCTGCCGCGCAGGATTGTACAGCAGCAGGGACAGCAGTTGCAGATTACACTGACTTTATCCGCACTGTTATTGCTGGTATGAACCAGTCCCGCTGCTTCCGATTGATCCAGCACGTTTATCCCTTCTTCTTTGCTGATCTGGCGTGCAAATCCGCGCTCCACTAAAAATTCACCCGTTCCGTCAAAAATGAGGCAGACCTCTTTCGGCTTATCGCATTTGGCAACACTGACCCGGCAGGCGCATTTTGCCAGAGCCACATAGTTGGAATTTTCAATCAGGCGCTTGACCTCTTCATAGGGATGGATTCGATCTTCCGGGGTAACTGATTTTTCCACGGCGACCACCCGCATCAGGGGAGTGGGATTCCCGGCAAAGGAGGCTCCCAGACTTTCATGGTGGTAGTCTTCCCAGAGTTTGCCGAGACGGTCATGCATGGGTGTCCCGCCTCCCTTC
>PHBN01000199.1 GCA_002840635.1 Deltaproteobacteria bacterium HGW-Deltaproteobacteria-1 | reverse complement strand
TCAGAAAAAAGGACTCATCATCATTATTTTGATTGTTCTGACCCTTGCTGTTTACTGGCAGGTGCAAAACTATGAATTTATCAATTACGATGATAATCTATATGTAACGCAAAATTATCTGACTCAATCGGGTTTAACCAGTAAAGGGGCTATTAAGGCATTTACCGATACGCAAACCGGAAATTGGCATCCTCTGACAATGCTGTCTCATATGCTGGATTGGGAATTATTTGGGAATAAGGCCGGGGGGCATCACTGGACAAGTGTTATCATCCACATTTTCAATGTGATATTACTTTTTCTGCTTATTTACACGATGACAGGGGCGTTATGGCGCAGTGCATTTGTTGCGGCTTTATTTGCCATTCACCCGATCAATGTGGAATCGGTAGCATGGATTGCTGAGAGAAAAAATGTACTGAGCACTTTATTTTGGATGCTCACGATGCTATGCTATGTTTGGTATGCCAGGTTTCCTTCTTGGACGAGATATTTGATGATGTTTTTTTGTTTTGTTTTAGGATTGATGTCCAAGTCGATGCTGGTGACCTTGCCGTTTGTCTTGCTGCTGATTGACTATTGGCCGCTGAACAGATTGAAAATTATTGATCAAGATGAACAGGGATTGACTGATCCAGAAATTAAAAAGGTGAAATTATCTTTTCTGCTTTTGGAAAAAATACCGCTTTTTATTACGAGTGCATTGTTTGCATGGATAACAATGCATGTACAGAAGACCATAAACGCTTTTTCCAATCCAGAAGTGATGCCATTATTCAAACGTGTAGCCAACGCAATCGTTGCCTATTGTTTATATATTAAGAAATTATTCTGGCCAACCGATCTTGCAATTTTCTATCCGATTGATTTCATCCCTACATGGAAGATATTTCTTGCTGCATCATTTTTAATATCTTTAACAATTTTAGCATTTAAATACTGTAAAAAATTTCCTTACATTATTGTTGGCTGGTTGTGGTATCTGGGAACTATGATCCCGGTGATAGGGCTAATTCAGGTTGGCCGTCAATCTATGGCCGATCGTTATGCTTATGTTCCGTTCATCGGTCTTTTGGTTATTCTTGCCTTTGCGATTCCTCATTTTTTATCAAAATTACAACACTTCAAAATGTATGTTTTTTCAGTCATGATAATTTTTATCATTATCATGACAGGATCATCATTTGTCAGAACCAGTATGTGGCAAAATACGAAAACTCTTTTTGAAGATGCACTCAGAATCAACCCCCGAAATTATTTTGCTTATAATCTCCTGGGTTTGGAAGAAGCAAATAAGGGACGTTACAAAAAGGCATTACAATATTATCACATTTCCTTAAAAATTAATCCGAACAACGACCAGGCGTATAACAATGCCGGCAATGTATTCTTGATACTGGGTAAATATCCGTACGCATATAACTATTATCGGAAAGCAATAATGATAAATGACAGACAGGCAATGGCCTATTATAATCTTGGCGTATTATATGCCATCAACAATATCAATGATAAGGCCGTTGTTTTATTTAAAAAATCTTTGTCAATAACTCCTTACTACAATGACGCAAATGTCAGCTTGGGCATCACGTTGCTTAAAATGGGGAATATTAAAGATGCGATTTACTATTTTAATAAGGCATTGAGTTTGGATGCCAATAATGTGTCAGCTAAAAATGGATTAAAAGAATGCATGGAGATGAAGAAAAACACTGAATATTAAGAAAATCCTAATTAACCATTGACCATCAAAATGAATGCCTATGAAAGATAATCCTAAATACCGACCTCGTGTGCTCGTTTTGACTTCCACATTTCCTCGATGGGAAAATGATCCTGAGCCGGCGTTTATCTTCGAACTTTGTCGTCGTCTGATATCATATTACAACATCACTGTTTTAGCTCCGCGAACGCCGGGCGGAAAAATGCGGGAAACTCTTGCGGGACTACATGTAGTCCGCTTTCCTTATTTCTTTAATCGATGGGAAAAACTTGCCATGCATGGGGGAGGTATCCTCAATAAACTTAAAACCAATCCAGCATATTACCTAATGGTGCCTATCTTTCTGCTCGGCCAGTTATTGGCATTAGTCCGTTTGCTGCGTCATGAACGGTTTGACCTGATTCATGCCCATTGGCTGATTCCCCAGGGATTAATCTCTGTTCTGGGGATTATTCTTTCCTATCGAAGAATTCCTCTTCTTTGCACATCTCATGGTGGCGATATATTTGCGTTGCGGGGAATGATTTTGCAGCGTATGAAGCGCTGGGTCATGGATAAGAGCGTTGCACTTACTGTTGTCAGCCAGGCAATTAAAAACAAGGTTGTTGACATGGGGATTACGCCGGATAAAGTGCAGGTGATATCCATGGGTGTTGACTTAAAACATCTGTTTACCCCTGATCCAAAGGTAACACGCAGTTCAAATGAACTGCTTTTTGTTGGACGACTTGTAGAAGTAAAGGGATTACCTGTGTTGTTGAAGGCCATGCCCAAATTACTGTTCCATAATCCAGACATACATTTGTCTGTGGCTGGGGCAGGTCCTCTGGAAACGGGACTGAGGGAACTGTTACTCCAGTTAAATATATTGGATAAAGTTGATTTCCTTGGAATGGTATCGCAGAGGCAACTGCCTGTTCTTTATCAAAGAGCCACGTTGGCTATATTCCCATTCGTAATGACAAAAAGCGGTATTCAGGAAGGCTTCGGTTTGGTCGTGGTGGAAGCGATGGGCTGTGAATGCCCGGTCATTGCAGGTGATCTTCCGGCAATTCATGACAGTATTACCCATGGGGAAAGTGGTTTGCTTGTCCCCTCCGGCAATTGTGAGGTGCTTGCCGATACGATTATCAGGTCTCTCAATGATCCGGATTTGCGCTTTAGGCTTGCCAGGGAGGGACGCAAAAGAGTGGTGGAAGAGTTTGACTGGGAAGTGATTGCTGAAAAGTACAAAAAACTTTATAATAAATTAATTCGCGTGGATTGACAGCATGATGCATTCATGCATTAGATGATCTAACACATCATTTCTTTGCGCACGTCTGAAAAAAATCTTGCAGATGACCACCAATCGTTAACCATGACGGCACTTCAAGTGGTAGGGGGAAAGGTTTAGCAATCTGACGACGTAAAGCTGCCACAAGGTTATCAACATTCTCAGGTTCAAACAGGTTTTCCGGTTTGTCTTTCAGTAGTTCCAACATTGAGCCGGTTGCTGCGGCCACGATCGGCAAACCGCAAGCAACGCTTTCATAGAACTTTTGAGGAAAGCAATATTTACCGAAAGCCGATTCGCGATTACAAATCACGGCAATG
>PHBN01000198.1 GCA_002840635.1 Deltaproteobacteria bacterium HGW-Deltaproteobacteria-1 | reverse complement strand
TTTGTTTTTGGTGAGATCGTCAAGACACGAGGTCTCAAGGGCTGTTTGAAGGCCCTTTCTTTTTTGGAATCACCGGACATTTTAGAAGGGCTCGATTTTATCTATCTCGAGTCTCGCTCCGGCCAAAAAAGCCAATACAAGATCAAAAAGATCGATCCTGCCGGGAAATTCCTGTTTATTGAATTAAAAGATATCTCCGATGTCGATGCTGCTCAGGCACTGGTGGGCTTTAAACTGCTGTTGCCGCGCAGTTTGCTTGACGTATTACCCGCGGATGAATATTACTGGTCGGACATTATCGGGCTGGATGTCTATACGCCGGAAAGCCGCCATCTTGGCCGGATAGTGTCAGTATTCCCGACGGGAAGCAACGATGTCTATATCTGCCGGGGTGACGACGGAGAAATTCTCATCCCGGCTATTGCAGATGTTATCGTAAATGTTGACCTTGCCTCGCACAGAATAACCGTAAACCTACCTGAAGGTCTTTTGCCGTGATACGATTTGATGTCTTGTCCGTTTTCCCGGAAATGCTGCATTCCCCGCTCGATTACAGCCTTTTAAAAAAAGCCCGGGAAAAAGGCCTGATTGAAGTCGGCCTTTATGATATCCGTGACTGGGCCGAGGACAAACACAACATGACGGACGATGCCCCTTATGGCGGCGGATGCGGTATGGTGATGAAAGTTGAACCCGTGGAACGGGCGCTGAAGTCTCTGAAGCGTGCCGATATTCAGCCTCTTGTGATATTAATGACCCCGCAGGGAGAAACGTTCAATCAGAAAATTGCCATCGAACTTGTCCAACAAAAACATCTTATTCTGATCTGCGGACGTTATGAAGGCGTGGATGAAAGAATCAGGGAACATCTGACGGACCGGGAAATTTCCATTGGTGATTATATTTTAACCGGAGGGGAGCTTTCCGCGCTGGTCGTAATAGATGCTGTTGCCAGGCTGATTCCCGGTGTGCTGGGGAACGCCGCCTCCGTGCAGACGGAATCTTTTTCACAGGGGCTGCTGGAATGCCCCCAGTACACAAGGCCGGCAGAGTATAAAGGCTGGTGTGTTCCGGAGGTGCTGGTTTCCGGAAATCACGCCCGGATTGAACGCTGGCAAAGGATTGAAGCGCTCAGAAGGACATGGCAAAGGAGGCCGGATCTGCTTGAAAAAAGTGAACTGACCAAACAGGACATGGCGGATCTGGAAAAAATCAAACTTGGCCTTATATAAAGCCTTGATTTTCAGGTTAGTTTGAGGTAGATAAACCAACTTTTAATCGGGGGGAATGAATTCTGATAAAAAATCAGTTTCCCCAATAAAAAAATGCTTTATATTGCTCTTTTACATTATCCGGTCCTGAATAAAGAAGGCAAAACTGTTGCCACGGCCATTGCCAACATGGATCTTCACGATATCGCCCGGACGGCCAAAACCTTCGGAGTGGAGAAATTTTACGTGATTAATCCGGTGGAGGCACAGCGCCGGCTTGCTGGTCAGATTATCGGCCATTGGCGGGAAGGTTACGGTGCAGTTTACAATCCGTCAAGGAAAGACGCTTTCGAAAAAGTGGAAATCAGATCCTCCCTGGAGGAAGTGCTGGAGGAAATCACGGTCGTTCATGACTGCAGACCGCAGGTCATTGCAACGGGAGCCGGCTTGCAGGGTAAATTGTTGAGCTATGCCGGGCTGAAGGAACTTCTGCAAAGGAATCATATAATATTGCGAGTGTCGCGGGAGGAAATATAAAATGAATACTTTGGAAATTATTGAAAAAGAACAGATGAGAGGGGATATCCCTGCTTTTAAAACGGGTGATACCGTTAAAGTATATGTACGCATCGTTGAAGGCCAGAAACAGAGAATTCAGGCGTTTGAAGGTGTTGTCATCCGCAAGCGCCGCGGCAACAGCCGTTCAAATTTTACTGTTCGCAAAGTGTCTTACGGTGTCGGTGTTGAAAGAACATTCCCCACTCACTCTCCGGTTATTGACCGTGTTGAAGTCATGACCAAAGGCCTCGTGCGCCGTTCGCGCCTTTATTATTTGAGAAGCCTCAGGGGCAAAAAGGCGAGGATTAAGGAAGACGCCAATCGATAGTACCTGTATTGCCGGTGCGCATGGGGTGATACTGAGGCGATTTGAGCCGGATTTCTCCCGGGGAAAAAACATTTTCATCTTGTTGCGATGAATACATTCGAAAAGCGTGCTTACTGTGACGGCTACCGTTGCATTGCGGGCGTTGATGAAGCAGGGCGTGGGCCGCTGGCCGGTCCTGTAGTCGCCGCCGCTGTCATCTTTCCCGCCGGCTATCAAAATTCACAAATCAACGATTCCAAGAAACTGACCGCCCGTAAAAGAGATGAACTCTATAAGGCAATCTGGGATGATGCCGCAGCCATAGGCGTGGGAGTTGCCGAATCCGATGTCATTGACCGGATCAACATTTTGCAGGCGTCGCTTCAGGCAATGCGTGAAGCGGTTCTGGATCTGGCCAAAATTCCCGATTTTATCCTCATCGACGGCTTATATACCATTGCTATTGACACGCCGCAAAAGGCCATGGTGAAGGGCGATGCCCTCAGTGTTTCTATTGCCGCCGCTTCCATAATCGCGAAGGTCTCGCGGGACCGGATCATGGAAATGTATCACCGACAGTTTCCCCAGTACAATTTTCAGCAAAACAAGGGTTACGGTACGGCCGAACACCGGAAAATTCTTAAAGAGGTCGGAATGTGCAAAATCCATCGCCGGTCGTTCCATTTAAAAAATGTCGATGTTCGTCAAATCACCCTTGACTGGTCCTGATCATGGAAAAAAAAGATACAAGAAAAAAAATAACCGGCCAGGCAGGGGAAGATATTGCCGCAGGTTTTCTGGAGAAAAATGGTTACCGGATTTCCGAACGCAACTATCGCTGCCCGATCGGTGAAATCGACATTGTTGCCCGCGACAAAAACGATTTGGTCTTTGTGGAGGTTAAAACAAGAAGATCAGAGGATCTGGGTTATCCAGAACAGGCGGTGGGCATCAAAAAGCAGAAAAAAATATCGCAGCTTGCCCTGTGGTACCTTCAGGAAAAGAAGCTGGACGGTGTCTGTGCGCGTTTTGATGTTGTGGCTATCATGATCCAGCCTTCCGGAAACGACATTCGCCTAATAAAAAACGCTTTTGATTTTGTTTCTTATTGATTCATAACGGAATCAAAGACGTGTCAGGGGCGGTTTTCCGATGGGAAACACATTGAAACCGATTTCAAAACACTTCCGATGCTCGATGATATTGCGCCCGTCAAAAATAAAAGCGGGCTTCACCATTGATCTGTATATTTTGCCATAATCCAGCTTCCGGTATAAATCCCAGTCCGTCATGATCACCAGCGCATGGCAGCCGACGGCTGCGCGGTAGGGATCTTCGATGTAGCTGATTTGCCCTTCAGCGTCGTCTAGGTCCATGGCGGCGTTGTCCAGTGCCTTGGGATCGGAGATGACCATTTCCGCATGTTCCGCAAGCAGTTTTCGCGTAATGTTGATGGCCGGGCTTTCACGCGTGTCTGCCGTATCCGCCTTGAATGCAAAACCCAGTACACAGATTTTTTTCCCCGCCAGCGTGTTGAACATGGATTGGAGAACGTTGGCAATAAAGCGGTCCTGCTGGTATTCGTTGATCTTAACGACGCTTTCCCAGTAGTCGGCTACTTCCGGCAAACCGTAAAAACGGCACAGATAAACAAGATTTAAAATATCTTTCTTGAAGCAGGAGCCGCCAAAGCCGATGCCCGCCCTGAGGAACTTGGAGCCGATGCGGCTGTCCGTGCCCACGGCCCGGGCCACTTCGGAGATGTCCGCGTCCGCCTTTTCGCAAAGGGCAGAGATGGAGTTGATTGACGAAACTCTCTGCGCCAGGAAAGCGTTGGCCACCAGCTTGGAAAGTTCGGCGCTCCAGATATTGGACGTGATGATTTTTTCGGCAGGCACCCAGCGAGAGTAAATTTCCACCAGCTCTTCACGGGCGGTAAGCCCGCTTTTCGTTTCCCGTGATCCGATCAGCACGCGGTCGGGATTTTCCAGATCGTTCATCGCGGTTCCCTCGGCCATGAATTCCGGGTTGGAGAGAACATCAAATGTGATGTCACCTTTTCCCGAGGTCAGGATCCTTTCCATCGCCAGAGCGGTTTTGATGGGCAGCGTGCTTTTTTCGATGACAATTTTTGAAGACTGCGAATATTCCAGAATCTGCCTTGCCGTTTTTTCCCAGTACTGAAGGTCGGCGGCCTGACCGGCGCCTGCTCCGAACGTTTTTGTCGGCGTATTGACGCAGACGAAAATGATGTCATTTACCGCGATCTGGTTTTCAATATCCGTGGAAAAGAATAAATTCCTGCCGCGAGTTTTCTTCACGATTTTCTCGAGGCCGGGCTCATAGACGGGGAGTTGATCGGAGTTCCAGGCGGCGATGCGCTGCGGGTTGATGTCCACCACGGTGACTTTATAATCGGGGCATTTGCAGGCAATCATGACCATGGACGGAGCGCCGACATAACCTGCCCCGATGCAAAGAATTTTCTTTTTAAATTTTGCTTTCTTCATTGGACCTCTTCTCTTTTTACGTTTTCAGGACATCGCGGAAGTATTGAATGGTCTGAACCAGCCCCTGCTCCAGTGAGATTTTAGGCTTCCAGCTCAGCCTGTTTTCCGCCAGCGTAATGTCGGGTTTACGTTGCGCCGGGTCATCCGCGGGAAGCGGCTGAAAATCGATTTCAGAGCGGTTGCCCGTCATATCGATCACCATTCTGGCCAGTTGCAGAATGGTGAATTCACCTGGATTGCCGATATTCACCGGACCGAAAAAATCATCGCCGGAGTTCATCATTTTGATCAATCCGTCGATCAGATCATCACAGTAGCAGAACGAACGGGTGTGATTGCCTTCGCCGTAAACTGTGATATTCTTCCCCTGCAGGGCCTGGATGATAAAATTGCTGACGACACGGCCGTCGTTCACGGCCATACGCGGACCATAGGTATTGAAGATGCGGACG
>PHBN01000197.1 GCA_002840635.1 Deltaproteobacteria bacterium HGW-Deltaproteobacteria-1 | reverse complement strand
TCGGCGAAGAATCATGAAAGATATTGATCCTGCATTATATAAACTTCCCCCGCAGAATACCGAAGCGGAGCAATCCATTCTGGGCAGCATCCTGCTGGAGAATCATGCCATTAACGCTGCACAGGAAATTCTCAACCCGAATGATTTCTACAATGAAGCGCACCGGAAAATTTTTTCCGTCGTCGCCGATCTTGCCGATAAAAATGAGCCTGTTGACCTGATTACGTTAAGCAATGCCCTCAAAGACAGGAACATTCTGGATTCGGTGGGCGGCACCGCTTACCTTGCTTCACTGGTGGATAATGTACCCTCCGCCGCCAACGTGTCTAACTACGCCAAAATTGTCAAAGAAAAAGCGATTTTGCGCGGGCTGATCGGTTCGGCCACCGAAATCATCAACAGCTGCTATGAAACCGGCTCCGATGTGGATCAGGTGCTGGATAAAGCGGAGCACCGTATTTTTGAAATATCCGAAAATAAAGTCCGGACTTCTTTCTACCCTATTAAAAATATCGTCAGGGAAAGTTTCAAGGCTATCGAAGACCTTTTTGCCCGCAAGGCACTGATCACCGGCGTGGCTACCGGGTTTGAAAAAATCGATGACATGACATCGGGTTTGCAGAATTCCGACCTGATCATTATCGCCGGGCGCCCCAGCATGGGAAAGACCGCATTCGCGCTCAATATCGCTCAGTTTGCCGCGCTGGAAACCCAGACACCTGTTGCGATTTTTTCACTTGAAATGTCCAAGGAGCAACTGGCATTCAGAATGCTCTCCTCCGAGGCAAAAGTCGATTCAGGGCGGATTCGAAAAGGCTATCTAGGGGAAACCGATTGGCCTAAACTGACAACTGCAGCAGGCCGGCTTTCCGAAGCGCCTCTTTTTATCGACGATACGCCAGCTATTACCGTTCTGGAGATGAAAGCAAAATCCCGCCGGCTGAAAGCGGAATCGGGCCTCGGATTGATTGTTGTAGATTATATTCAATTGATGCGTGCCGGCGGTTATTCAAATTCCCGTGAGCAGGAAATATCGGAAATCAGCCGTTCGCTCAAAGCGCTGGCCAAAGAACTCAAAGTGCCTGTGATCGCTTTGTCCCAGCTCAACCGGAAAGTGGAAGACCGTGCAAATGGCGGATTTGCGCGAATCAGGCGCCATCGAACAGGATGCGGACGTGATCGCCTTTATTTACCGGGATGAAGTTTACAACAAATCTGATGATAATCCTGATAAAGGCATTGCCGAAATCATCATTGGCAAACAGCGCAACGGCCCCACCGGTTCGGTGAAACTCGCCTTCCTGGATAAGTTCACCACCTTTGAAAACCTGGCTCGTCCGGACGCACACCCACAGTGAAGGATTGAACATATCTAAACGTATCGATGCTCATCAGAAACCTTTTTTAAGACACAGGCGGTGGTCATGAAGCACAAAGAAATCATCGTCAATGACCGGATGCAGAAAGGCTACCATTACTTTCTGACCAGCCGCGTCGGCAGAGATTTCGACCCTGAATTCCATCCGGAACTCACACCGAAACAAATGCTGGAAATGGGTGTCTTCGGCGGGAAATATATGACCGACTGCAGCAGTGAATTCCCCCCCTCCTGGTTTGCCAAAGCCAGACTCTGCTCCGAACGTCACGATCCGGAGCTCAACTGTTTCGGCGTTAACGCGTCCAAGCCACTCTCCTACTGGATTTCAAAAGGTTGGATCCATCCCGACGACCCTCGAGGCTGGTTTCAATGGTATTGCCGCTACTACATGGGCCGCCGCTGCCCGGACGATGAAAGGCAGATCAAGCGCTGGAAAGCCATGCAGAGGCACATCGCACAACTCCGCAAGCATTGTCCCGCAGGCGACCTGCTTTGCCGGCGCAGACAGCGCCAGGCCCTTTTGCACTGGGCTTACGACAGCCGCAAGATGTAATAAAAAAAGGCGCTCCGTTACGGGAGCGCCTTTTGTGGTCAAGGGTTAAACAACTTCTTTTTAGCCCAGTTTTTCTTCAGAAATCCGCATGCTGTAGAAAGAGCGATACGCGAACACGAGAGCGATCAGCAGAAAGACGACAGCCAGACCCATTTTCAAATTCGGATCCTGCATGGTAACGGCAATTTCCGTTGCCAACAGACCAAACAGCGTCGTGAATTTGATGATCGGATTCAAAGAAACAGATGATGTATCTTTGAAGGGGTCGCCGACAGTGTCGCCGACAACGCTGGCTTCATGCAGCGGGGTGTTTTTCATCTTGAGGTCAACTTCAACAATCTTTTTGCCGTTATCCCAGCAACCGCCGGCATTGGCCATGAAGATCGCCTGGAACAGACCGAAGAAGGCGATGCCGATCAGGTAACCGATGAAGAAGTAGGGGTTAAAGAAGGAAAACGCCAGACACATGAAGAAGATCACGATGAAGATGTTAATCATACCCTTTTGTGCATACTGGGTACAAATCTTAACGACTTCTTTGGAGTCTTCGATCGAAGCTTCCTTCTTGTCCAGGTTGATGTTCTTCTTAATGTACACAACCGCCTCATAAGAACCGGTGACGACAGCCTGAATGGAAGCGCCGGTAAACCAGTAAATAACGCTACCACCGGCAATCAGACCCAGAATTATTTCCGGCTGAACGAGCGATAGTTTAGCGATGACATTGCCGAAGAGACCTTCGAGCATAATGATGATGCCGAAGACCATGGTTGTGGCGCCGACAACTGCGGTACCGATCAAAACAGGCTTGGCCGTCGCTTTAAAGGTATTGCCTGCACCGTCAGCGGATTCCAGAAAGTGCTTGGCCAGTTCAAAATCAGGAGCAATGCCGTATTCTTTTTTCACGACGTCCTTCGTATCGGGACGCGATTCGATCAGAGACAGTTCATAGATGGACTGTGCATTGTCGGAAACCGGCCCAAAGCTGTCAACAGCGATGGTCACGGGACCCATACCAAGGAAACCGAAGGCCACCAGACCGAAAGCAAACACGGGTGCGGCAAATACGAATGCCGGGGGCATAATCGCCATAACGGCAGCCTGCTTCGACACCATGTATGCGACAAACATCAGGAACATAATAACCATGCCCAGCCAGAAACCGGAGAAGTTACCGGCAACCAGGCCGGAAAGAATGTTCAACGAAGCACCGCCCTGCTTGGAAGCATTAACAACTTCTTCGCAGTGACGTGAAGACGTGCTGGTGAATATTTTGGTAAATTCAGGAATCAAAGCACCGGCGATGGTTCCGCAACTGATGATAACAGCCAGTGCCCACCACAGACCTGTATACTGTGCAGGCAGGTCGCCCAGCAGATAGTAGCTAGCGATAAAAGTAACACCGATGGAAACAACCGAAGTGATCCAGACCAAGTTTGTCAACGGATGTTCGAAGTTGAATTCTTTTTTACCACCAAAAGCAGCCTGACTGATACCGTTATTGATGAAGTAAGATGCAAGCGAAGTCAGAATCATAAGGATTCTCATGGCGAAAATCCAGATAATCAATCTCCCGCCCATTTCAGGTGTGTCTTTCAACGCTAGAGCAAGAAACGTAATCAGGGCAACACCGGTTACGCCGTAGGTTTCAAAACCGTCCGCCGAGGGACCGACGCTGTCACCAGCGTTGTCACCTGTACAGTCGGCGATAACACCGGGGTTTTTCGGATCGTCTTCGGGAAGATGGAAGACGATTTTCATCAGGTCGGAACCGATGTCGGCAATCTTGGTGAAGATACCACCACAGATACGCAGCACGGAAGCGCCCAGGGATTCACCAATGGCAAAACCGATGAAACACGAACCGGCCACATCTTGGGGAATGTAAACCAGAATGATGAGCATGACGAACAACTCAATGCTGACCAGGACAAGTCCTACGCTCATACCGGAACGCAGGCAGATGTTGACGATGTTGAGGGGATTGCCGGAAAGAGAGGCAAAAGCGGCGCGGGAGTTAGCAACTGTGTTGATACGAATCCCGAACCAGGCCACAGCATAAGAGCCAAGAATACCGACGACGGAAGCAACCAGGATGATGACCACGTTTGATCCACCCATCTCCGCAAGAACACCGAAATAGTAAATAATACAAATGGCAATCAGGACCCACAGAGCGAGCAGGAATTTGCCCTGCTGTAAAAGATAGGTCTTGCAGGTTTCCCAAATTGTCTGGGAGACATCCAACATGGACTTGTGAGCAGGCAGATTCTTTGTCTGCATGTACTGCAGGAGACCAAATCCTAAACCGACCAGGCAGATAAGCAACCCGAAGTTAAGAATGGTCGTCCCAGCAAGTGAGCCGCCAAAAAACGTAACCTGAGTCAAATTAGGCAGCTGGATGTTTGCCTCACCGGCAAAAGCGGCGCCGGCAGCGAGCAGGATCATCAAAGTGCTCAGTAAAAATGTCCAAATACTTGTTCTGTTTCTAAACATTAACTATTCCTCCTTTTTCAAAATATTTATATTT
>PHBN01000196.1 GCA_002840635.1 Deltaproteobacteria bacterium HGW-Deltaproteobacteria-1 | reverse complement strand
GCGCTTAAAAGGCTTCAGGCCGAACTTCCACCGGAAAAGATGAACAACGTCACCACATCGATGTCCAACATTTATAAAAACTGCCCCGGCGGGGAGGAGCAATTCCTCTTTGTCGAATGCAAAGACGGGAAGGTCACCCGCGTGGAAACGGGAACGGGCGAGCCTCCCCAGGCTGAATTTCGAATCATCGGCGATTATGATACCTTTTCAAGAATTTCCCGCGCGGAACTCGGCGCGCAAAAAGCCCTGATGACCGGGAAACTTAAACTCAAGGGCAATCTGGCTAAAGCGCTCAAGCTGGCATCCGTATCCGACCGTTTGAACAAAGTGTTGTCACGGATTCCGACTCAGTATTGAAGGGAGAATAGAATATGACCAGAATATTAGATCCCACCGATAAATATTACATCGACAATCCCGGACGCGTGAAAGCAATCCAGAAAGAAATGAGCAGGCGGGGCATTGACGTGTATCTCGGATCACGCATCCGCACGATGAGCTTTGTCATGGACACCTTCTGTCCGTGGAGAAGCTACCTGATCATCCCGCCCGAAGGGCAGCCCACCTATTTTACGTTTGTGGTTGACGCCCTGCGCGTGGGTGACGAAACATGGGTGGACAGTGATCACGTCCGGGCTTACGGACCGATGGGGGGCATGGAACAGGTTTCAGCCATCACGGATTATATCAAGGACGAGCTCGGCATTCAAAAGGGGCGCCTGGGATACGAAGACGGAATTTCCACCTACACGGCGGAAGGGAACCTGTCGCACTGGGAATATACGCATTTTAAAGACGCGCTTCCCGGTTTTGAATGGATAAACTCACACGATATCATCGATGCTCTTTCCCTGATTAAGGACAAAGGCACCATTGAACGATTCCGCACCGCTTCGCTGATTGTTGATGAAGGGCATAAAGCGGCACGCGCGGCACTCGAAAACGGCGGCTACAAGGGCATGACGGAAACGGTGATTGCCGGCATTGCCGCCCTCGCCATGCGCAGGGCGGGCAGCGTGTCCGAGTGGAATTTTGCGGGGCTCAACGAAATATCAAGCGGGGTGCGTACAGGACTGGGTGCCTGCACGCCTCCTACCACGAAAGAGATCATGGCCGGTGAGCCGCTGATGCTGGATTTTCATGCGATGTTCAAACTGGCGCTGGGAGACCACTCGCACAATTACCTGATCGGGCCTGCAACAAAACGTCAGCGCTGGCACGCGGATAATTTCGTCGCGATCGTTCAGAAAGTCATTGACAATTACCAAGCCGGCACAACGCCGGGAACACTGGCCGCCCTCATGATGGACTTTGCGGAATCCCGTGGCTGCGGTGATTTTATTCAGCCAGCCTGCGAACACGGGATCGGTCTTTTCGGTGACGAGTGGAGGATCGGCGCCATCGTCAATCCCGACCTTCCCTACTGGACCGACCAGGATCACGTTTATCAGGAAAACGAAATGGTCGTCTGCGCGATGCAGTACGCCGCACCCGAGGAAAACATCGGCTTCCGTTACGAAAACGACATCGTCATCACAAAGGACGGCTGCGAGGTCTTGTCGAAATATCCGCTGGGAATTGAAGAGATATCATAAACCCGGATAGTATTGCATGAAAAGGCAAAAGAAAAATTGAAGACCGTGCAACTCCCATGGCCGCTGGATCTGTCGCGATTCTTCTTTGAAAGAAAAATTTTAGGCCGCCGGGTTCCCCTGCTGGCAAGCTTCAAGGTTACCTGCCGGTGCAACCTGGCCTGCCGGGCCTGCCCTTTTCATCTGCGTGCGCACGATGAAAAGGGTCACATATCATGGAATGCGGCCATCGGAGCGCTGGAATCCCTGCACCGTCTCGGCACCCGCATGGTTGTTTTTGAAGGCGGCGAACCCCTGCTGTGGCGAGACGGCCCGTATCGGCTTCATGATCTTGTGTCTTATGCACGCAAACGTTTTCTGCGGGTCGCGGTGACGACCAACGGAACCCTGCCGCTGGATGTCCCTGCACATACCATCTGGGTCAGTCTCGACGGAATGAAGGAAGCACACGATGCATTGAGGAGCGATTCCTTTGACCGCGTTTGCTCCAGCCTTAAGACCACAAGGCACCCCAGGGTTTTTATTCATTGCACATTGAACAGCCGCAACTGGCGGGATGTGGAACCTCTTGCAAAATGGGTATGGGACATGCCGGGCGTAAAGGGGATGACCGTCCAGTTTTTCTATCCTTACAATCAGGGAGAAGATGACCTTGCCCTGTCACAGAGTGAACGTCGCTCTGCCATAGAAAAACTGCTGGACCTCAAAAAGCGGGGCTATCCCATTATGAACTCCGCGGGAAGAATCCGGGCAATGACGGACAATCACTGGCGCTGCCATGATGATGTGCTGATCAACGTCGATCCGGATGGTACCATTGCAAAAGGCTGCTACGTCAAAAACCGCGGCAGGATCAACTGCGATGCCTGCGGATTTACACCGGTTGCCGAAGCTTCCGGAGCCCTGGATCTTATCCCGGAATCGCTCTTCGCAGGATGGCGATTGTTTCTTAAAACGTAAACCCGGTCACGAACCCGGATAAAATTTCAGGTACTCGCACTTTAAATATCGATAAATCATATCATGAAAACAAGACCGTCTGAACCCATCTTGTCCTGAGAAGTATTCATCATGATTAATGAATTGACATACATTTATCTTTTTCTTATACTTCACCATCTTTAAAAAAAATATTTACAGGAGTATCTGACTATAAAAAAACAATCTTAAAAAATCTTAGAGCAATAAAATTGCTGCCACGAAAGGAGACAAAGATGAGAACCAGGGAACAATACATCGAAGGTCTTAAGAAGATGAAAAGAAATCTTTACTACAACGGCAGCAAAATTGACCGGGATGACGAAGAGCAGCTTCCCTCCTTAAATGTCATGGGCTTTACTTTCGACGCCCCGCATATTCCCGAACTCAGGGATTTGTGCACTGTAAAATCACATCTTACAGGCGAAACCATCAATCGTTTCTGTCACATTCATCAGAACCCGCAGGATTTGCATAATAAACAGGACATGACGCGCACGTTGTGCCGGACCGGCAGAATGTGCATTCAGCGATGCATGGGAACGGATGCGATTAATGCCGTCAACGCGGCAAGTTTCGAGGCGGACAAGCAGAACAACGGCAGCACGCAGTATCACAAGAATTTTATCAGGTGGCTGGAAAATTTTCAGAAGAACGATCTGGCCGGTTGCTGCGCCCAAACCGATATGAAGGGAGAGCGTCTCAAGAGACCGGCCGAACAGACCGATCCCGATATGTATCTGCGAGTCGTTGAAAAAAAGAGCGACGGCATTGTCGTCAGAGGCTGCAAACT
>PHBN01000195.1 GCA_002840635.1 Deltaproteobacteria bacterium HGW-Deltaproteobacteria-1 | reverse complement strand
ATGCGCCTGGGCCGCGACGGTCATCAATTCTTTCAATTGTTTAAAAAACGTTGTTTCACGACCCTCCGCTTTATAGCCCAGACGGGGCAAATTCAGCGTCACACTCTGGATGGCCGCCTGACGCATCAGCCAGGGTTTGTCCCGCTCTCCCCTTTCGGATGCGTCCTTCAGGAAAACGCTGTTGAAACAGCCGGTGGTCAAGGCCTCGTACGGACGTTCAAAGACGAAACAGGTATTGCCCTGACAGCCCGCCACATCGCATGCCAGATTCAGCAATTCATCCGCGCCGGGCTCGCACCAGAACCCTTTGGTTATGTGCAGAAGCGGGCGGGGCAGAATAAAAGGCTTGCCTGTCGCATCCCCTTTCTTGAAGACTTCAAAGATTGCCCGGCTAAAACGCTGCGCTTCGGAAGTGTAGTCGCGATAGGTTTTTCCGGTGAGCAGTCCCTCGGGCCCGATGGCGGGAAGATCCGCCCAGGCAGCCGGCATGTCGTAATAGAGATGAATATCGGTGTAGAGAGCCTGTCCGCCCCGCGTAGCGGCCAGTTGTGAAAATTCGTAAACAAGCATCTGGGCAAACTGCCGGACTTCCTTGTCGCTCTTCTGGCACAAATACGGCGCAAAAGAAATATTGACCACATCCCAGCTTATCGTGCCGGTAAAATGCCCCTGCAGGATGGCGCTGAACCGCACCATGTGCGCCAGAAGCACCTCGGCATGTTTGGCGGGTTTGGCGGAATTGACAGCGTGCGGCAGTTTCAGACCGAAACGTTTCAGGTATTCAAGAGACTGGCAGCAGCTGTATGGACGGTCGATGTAACCCAGCCCGTGAATGTGGAAATCACCCGCCGTGTGCGCAGCGCCTACATCGATGGAAAAAACATCGTAAAGAGAAAATTCTCTTTTAATACCCTCGGCAAAAAGCAGATTCGTGCCTTCTGGAGAATGAGGCGTATTGGCGTTTTCCCTGTTCTGATGCAGGATCAGGCGGCGAACATCGTAGAGGGGAAATCCCAGACGGCCATGCAGCCTTCTTTCCTTTTCCAGGCCTTTTTCAATCAGCCTCGCGTTCACCAGTTCGCGAACCAGCGGCGTCGTCAAAAGACCGATTCCAGACGCCGCAATCTGCTGTTCGACGTCCCTGGATATTTCCGCCGCCAGCAGATAATCAATGTCCGCTTCCCGCAAAAGCGCATCCACAATGCGCTGGCGGTTCCACGGCGCGATCTCTTCGCCGGACGTGCGGACAAACAACGTCAAATCTGTCGTTTCGGATAAATCTGCCATATCACACGTTTGTCGGGATGGTTTTTTCAATATTACCCAGCGCCGCTTCCGCCGCGGCAGCCAGTTCTGCGTCGTAGTTGTGGTTGAGCGCAAAGACGCGGAAATGCCTGACCCGCGCGGGAATGAAGCGGTAAATTTCAGCCAGCGGTTCGGGCGACGTCAGACCCGTTACCGGGTTAAATATGTTGATTTGTTTGCCCGGTTCTGCGATCGGATTGAGGGGGCGCGGATCCTGCGTGGCCACATCCACCCGAAACGGCAGCTTTCTGAGCTTCGCGGGCAGACAGCTTCTGACTTTCACCTCGTAGTTCTGCGCACCGGGAAATTCCGTCCCCCGCTGAATCTGATCAACGGAAATCTCGGCGGCAAAAGACATTTTCCATTTCAGTTCGCGGGCATAGATTTCCCGCCATTCCAGCGCAAGCTTTCTTTTCAGCGCGTTCCCGTCCGAAAGCCAGTGCTGCACTTCGCTGTACAGGGACCACTCATCGCACTGCAGATAGGCGTCAAGATTCTCCACCGGATTGCCCGGATACATCAGGTAGAGTGTGTCGGAAAAAATTTCCTGCAGGTGGAGATCGAGTGCGCGTGTCGTGCGATGGAAATAGACATTGCTGTATAAATTGAGCCTCGCATTGAGAAAACGTCTTAGAGCAGAAATGCCCGATTGATGCAGGGCGAGGCCGTCTTTCGTGAAAAACGTATAGTAACGAAGGCGCGGCATATCAACCATATCCAGGGAAAAGCCCGTCATGTAGGCATCGCGTTGTACGTAGTCGAGATTATCAACCGTGTAAATGCCGGAGAAAAGCTGACGAAGCCAGACAAGCCAGCGAGGCTGCTGCCGATCTTCATCATGCCTCTCGGGCATCTTGATAAGATAGGCCACCTGCCGCGGGTCCATCTTCTCGCTCCGCGCAAATGATCCGGAAGGCCCCCGGGAAATCTTCGCAATCAGCACACCCAGTTTCCTGACGATGATCCGCCGGCCGATGTCTTCATGGGTCAGCCCCCAGCGGCCCAGATAATGTTCATCAAAGAAATGTCCGAAAGGGCCATGGCCGACATCATGGAGCAGTCCCGCCAGGCGCAGCAATTCTTCCACATAATTGGGCGATGGCGCATCCCTGCAGGTATCCTTGAGGCTCGGATACAGGTGGCGGGCAAATTCACCTGCAACGTGCATGGTTCCCAGTGAATGCTGAAATCGGGTATGCTCGGCCGCAGGATACACCCATCGTGCGCTTTGCAGCTGATATATACGGCGCAGCCTCTGCATCCACGGGGAATCGATAATGTCCTTTTCCGTCTTTTCCACAGAGCCGTTTTCCAACGGTACCGTAAAGAAGGCATACGAGTGAATCGGATCGGCAATCAATGCCATCCCGGAATAGGATGTGGAAGGCAAATCTGATTTTTTCATGATGACATGTTTACAATATTATACCCTAAATATCAATTTTAATAATCAGTTGTTGGTCATGAACCGGACGGCAAATCAACATCTCTGACCTAAATTTTTCAACCCGGTCTCCGGCAGGAAGAAAAATGAATTAAGAAGGTGCAGGCTTCATGGATCGTGCAAAAAGAAAGGCCCGGAGGGCTTAACCCGTCCGGGCCTTGTCATTTTCATATCCTTTGTTCTTCAGCCTTCAGCCTTTCTTCTTGTTCCTAAAATGTCAGCGTCAGTTTGTTGAGCACGAGGAAATCATTGGATACGGAATTGCTGTCCGATTCACCCCTGTAATACCTGCCGGCGAAGAGATAACCTGCGCCAAGCATGTAGGACAGGTTGTTGGTAATCTTGTAGGTCGCGGTTAAATCGACCTCATAGCCGTAATCATTATAAAGCCATTGGGCGGTTGGTTTCTTGTCGGCATTGGCGTATGAAACGGACGCCATAATATCCAGTTTATCGACGGGCTTCATGCCTCCCCTGACCTGAAAAAACCACGCGTTGTACATCGGTCCCGACTGGGCCGCGGTATTGTGACCGGTAACGGCACCCACCCAGTAGTTGATGTCCTGGTTCCACATGATGAGGCAGGGACTCCAGTCCCGCCCGCCGTTGTTGCGAATCACA
>PHBN01000546.1 GCA_002840635.1 Deltaproteobacteria bacterium HGW-Deltaproteobacteria-1 | reverse complement strand
GGCAGTGAATTCGGGCAGTTTATTGAATGGGACTGTCACAAGCAGCTCGACTGGTTCCTGCTGGATTACGAAAGACACAGCCAGATGCGGCAATACGTAAAGGCACTCAATGTTTTTTACAAGGGGAATCCCGCTTTTTATCAGATCGAAGACGACTGGAACGGATTTTCCTGGCTCAATGCGGACAATGCAAACCAGAGCTCTCTGGGTTTCCTGCGCCGCGGCCGCACAAATTGTAAGCCCTGTGTCTGCGCTTTCAATTTTACGCCTGTACCGGTGGAACGCTTCGTGGTCGGGTTGCCTTCCCCGGGTAAACTGCAGGAGGTGTTCACGAGCGACGATGTGATCTTCGGCGGTGCCGGTCGATACCGTACCGAAGCCATCGTGGCCCTGCCGGAAGAATTTGCCGGACATCCTTTTCGGGCGATCATCGATCTGCCGCCGCTTACCGCCGTCTATTTTGATTTTTATGAAGAGGAGCCGATAGAGTGACATGAACAGCCAATTGCAGAAAATCATGGAAGCAAAAAACACGGGCGTTTTGCCCCGGATTTTAATGGCCGGCGCGGAATGTGCTCCTTTTGCAAAAACGGGAGGCTTGGCGGATGTGATCGGGACGCTGACCAGGGAACTGCATGCGCTGGGATTCGACATCCGCCTGATGCTGCCGTTTCACCGGGTCATCAAGGATCAATACCGGGAGAACGTGCGACATATCGCCAGCTTCAGCGTTGACCTCGGCTTTGAACTTTATGACTGGGAAGGCATTCCCGTTTATTTTATCGATAATGAATATTACTTCGGTCATGCCCTTTATTGCGGCGGCAATTTCGAAGGTGAACAGTATGCCTGCTTTTCCCGTGCAGCTATAGAAGCGCTGCCGTTGATCGGTTTTCAGCCGGATATCATTCATGTCAACGACTGGCACACGGCAATCATCCCGATGCTGCTTTCAACCCAGTACGATGCGGGCCGGCAGGGAAGGGTGCGAACGATTCTGTCCATTCACAATCTTCATTATCAGGGACGTTTCAATTTCGGTTTTGTGGCAGATCTGCTGGGGATTCAGGACAAATATTTTCAGAAAGACTGCATCGAATTTCATGGTGATGCCAGTTTTCTGAAAGCGGGTATCGTTTTTGCTGATAAACTGGTCACCGTCAGCCCGACCTATGCGCAGGAGATCAGAACACCGTATTACGGAGAAGGGCTGGACGGGATCCTGGAGACCCGGGCGGATGACCTGACGGGCATTCTCAACGGCATTGACACCGCGGTCTTTAATCCGGCGTCAGACCCGTGGATTCCGTTTCCATATGATGCAGCCTCGCTTCAGGTAAAACAGAAAAACAAGGAGGCCCTGATTGCCGAACTGGGCCTGACGATCGGTCCCGGAACGCCACTGGGGGGAGAAAAATTACGAGCATTTCTTCCGTGGCATCGCAGAGAGCACAGGGAAACGGGCGATGGGACTGACGGAGTTTAACGACCCGCTGGCGCACAGACTATACGCGGGAAGCGATTTTTTCCTGATGCCTTCCCAATTTGAACCTTGCGGCCTGGCGCAGATGATTGCGTTCCGCTATGGGACGATTCCCATCGTCCGTGCCACGGGAGGTTTGAGAGATACGGTTGTCCCTTATAATGAGTACACCGATGAAGGCAACGGATTTTCATTTGAAAATTATAACGCGCACGATATGCTTCATACCGTGCGATATGCGCTGGATCTTTATCAGAACAAGGCGCGCATGGACTCGCTCAGGCAGCGGGCCATGAAACAGGATTTGAGCTTTCGAAAGAGTGCACTGGCCTATGCCAACCTATACATTGCAACAGTCAGGTTATGACCCCTGTGATTTTCGTTGACAGGCGTTTCGTCGTCACATAAAGAGGCATCCATTGCAACAGGAGAGTTCTTTGTTTCCGATTCCAACAATGAAGGCGAACAGGTGAAGAACAGAATTTTAAAAATCAAGAATATTATCGAGGGGAAATTAAAAAGGTATTACGGCCGCTCATTCGACAATGCTTCGAAGGAAGAGATGTTCCAGGCAGTGGCAATGAGTATCCGCGACATCATTCTCGAGCGGGGTGTCAAGGCTAACGAAACCATCGAGAAGAGGGGGCTGAAGAAGCTCTGTTACCTTTCGGCTGAGTTTTTAATGGGACGGGCGCTCGTCAATAACATGATCAATCTTGGTTTGCTCGAGGAA